>NZ_JBHVPD010000045.1:0-60518 GCF_042887525.1 Kitasatospora sp. NPDC057936 | reverse complement strand
GGCGAGGAAGGCCAGCCCGGCGGCCAGGATGCCGAGGCCCGACCACGAGACGGCCGGCAGCCGTGGGCCCGGCACCCCGACGCCCCCGGGGGCGGCGCCCGGGGGCACGGCGGGGGTGTGCCGAGGGGGGGGGGGGGCGCGGGGGCGGCCCCCCCCCCCCACCACCGTCCGTGCCTTACGCGGCGAACGCGAACTTCTCGTTGCCCGCGCCGGGGAGGCAGTCCCACAGGATGACCGGCGTGCCGTTGTCCCAGACCGGGCCGGCACCCGACACGTTAAGGCAGCGCCCGCTGGCCGGGTTGAGGAACTGGCCGTCGGCCGTCATCCGGAACGTCTCGTTGCCCTGGCCGGGCACGCAGTCCCACAGGATGATCGGGGTCCTGTTGTCCCAGGTCGGGCCGCCGCCCGCCACGTTGAGGCAGCGCCCGCTCGCCGGGTTGAGCAGCTGGCCCGAGGCCGTCAGCTGGAACTGCTCGTTGCCCGCGCCCGGCACGCAGTCGGACAGGACGATCGGGGTGGAGTTGCCCCACGTCGCGCTGGTGCCCGAGAGGCCGACACAGCGTCCGCTCACCGGGTTGAGCAGCGCGGCGGTCGGACCGGCGGCCTGCTTGTCGGCGGAGGCGAGGACGAACGTCTCGTTGGCCTGGCCGGTGACGCAGTCCCACAGGATCATCGGCGTGCTGTTGGGCCACGGGCCCGCGCCGGAGACGTTGAGGCAGCGGTTGCTGGCCGGGTTGAACAGCTGGCCCGAGGCGTTCAGCTGGAACGTCTCGTTGCCGGCGCCCGGTACGCAGTCCCACAGGACGATCGGATTGCTGTTCGCCCACGGGCCCGCACCGGACACGTTGAGACAGCGGTTGCTCGCGGGGTTGAACAGCTGGCCCGAGGCGTTCAGCTGGAACGTCTCGTTGCCGGCGCCCGGCACGCAGTCGAACAGGATAATCGGGTTGCCGTTCGTCCACGGGCCCGCACCGGACACGTTGAGACAGCGGCCGCTGGCCGGATTGACGACCTGGTAGGCGCGGTTGACCAGACCGCCGATCCAGGAGGCGAGGTCGTCGGTGCGGGTGCCGATCGCGCCGGTGCGGGTCTCGGCGGGGTCGGTGCCGAGGCAGCCGCCCTGCCAGGAGCGGGAGGCGACGGCGACGAGCTCGGCCTTGCCGCCGGTCTCGCGCACGACGGGGGCACCGGTGTCGCCCTTGCAGATCGCGGCGCCGCCCTGACCGGTGACGGTGACGCCGGTGGGCTGGACGGCGTCGACGCCGAACAGGCCGGTGTGCGGCTTGGCGGGCACCCACTCGTCCACGGTGCGCCCGTACCCGGGCACCCGCAGGCTCTCGCCCGGAGCGGGCGCGGTGGTGGCGACGGCGAGCGGCGCGATGCCGTTCAGCGGGAGGGCCAGGCGGGCCATGACGAGGTCGCGCTCCTGACGCGGCGCCAGTTCGACGACGTCGGCGCTCTTGTCGCCGACGGTCACGGTCACCTTGCGCTTGGGCACGCCCGCGGCGAGGCCCTGCGGCCGGCCGGGGTCGTCCGCGAGGCACGACGCGGCGGTGACGACCCAGTACCGGTCGACGAGGGCGCCGGTGCAGGCGCGCGCGTTGTCGCCGATGGTGAGTTTGGCGGTGTAGGCGTAGGAACCGTCGGCGGCCGCGGGGCCGGTGACGGCACCGGCCACCGGGGCGGAGAAGGCGGCGACGGCACAGGCGGCCGCGGCCGCCATACCGAATATCCGCTGCAAGGATAACGTCCTGCGAGTCATCTTCTGTTTCCCCCAAGTGAATTGAGAATTCTCTGGAAAGATTCCGGCCGACGGCCGGCCCGGGATGCACGACGGAACACCGGCGACGGGCCACACCACCCCCGGACCACGGATGGACGCAGGCCGGGGTCAAGGAGTGGCAACGCCCACATCCTGTCGTCGCAAAAAATACTGTGTACGAGTGATGGTCCGTCAAGTCCTTTGCCGATTGCTCGCGGTCGACCGAAACGGCTTCCACGGATGAATGATGGTTCGCGCCAATACCAGTGACAATGCGGCAAGGACCCCGGTTTGGCCGTCCGGCCTTACGGGTGAAGCCACGAGGATTCCGAGACCCGTCACCCCGCCTGACGCACCGGCAGAACTACCGTGAGTGACTGACCGTCAGTCCGGATTCCCCCGCCCGTCCCCAGGGAGCACCGCACCATGCCCGCAACCCGCCACCGCATGCTCGCCACCGCCGCCCTCGCCGCGGCGGCCACCCTCCTGGCCACCACCCCCGCACTCGCCCGGCCCGCCGGCCCGGCCGCACCGGCCCTCCTGCGGGCACCGCTGCTGCGCCCGGACGGGGACGCGCACCAGGGCGGCCCGCACGACGGCCGTGCCGACGGCACCAGCGCCAACTGGGCCGGCTACGCGGCCACCGGCGCCAAGTTCACCAGCGTCAGCGCGAGCTGGGTCCAGCCGGAGGCGCACTGCACCACCGAGGACACCTACTCCAGCTTCTGGGTGGGCCTGGACGGTGACGGCAGCCGCTCGGTCGAGCAGAACGGCAGCTCGGCGGACTGCGTGGGCGGCAAGCCGCAGTACTACGCCTGGTTCGAGATGTACCCGGCGTACCCGGTGATGTACAAGGACAAGGTCGAGCCCGGCGACCACTTCGCGGCGAGCGTCACCGCGACCGCCACCGGGAGGTTCACCCTGACGATCACCGACGAGACCCAGCACTGGAGCCACGTCCAGCACAAGACCCTGGCCAGCGCGAAGCTCGCCTCGGCGGAGGTGATCGCCGAGGCGCCGTCCACCCTGTCCGGGCCGCTGCCGCTGACCGACTTCGGCACCGTCGCCTTCACCGGCGCCAAGGCCAACGGCAAGCCGATCGGCGACTTCGGCCCCGAGAACATCACCATGGCCGACCACGACCACACCGTCCTGGCCACGACCTCGCCCCTCAGCGGCGGCAGCGCCTTCGAGGTGACCTGGAACCACGGCTGACCCGCCCCGGGACCGGCCGGGGGCCGCAGCACGGCTTGGTCCAGCGGAACCGGACCCGGCCGACCTTCGGGATCTGCACCATGCCCCAGCGGCGGTGCACACGGACGATGTTCAGGTCACGGCCCTGCGGAATGTCCACCGACATGACGGACCGGTGACGGGCCTTGAAGCTTCGGGTCGACCTCGTTGTCGTGGGCACCCTGACCGGTGGTCCTGAAGTCGGAGGCGGCGGTGTACAGGGTGCCGCCCCAGAGGTAGCCGACGCCGCCGGACGCGTGCACGATGGTTCGTGCCCCCGATCGTCCGGCGACGAGTATCGCCGATGATCATGCGGCCGTCACGCGGGTATCCCCGTCGTGGCGGGGCGGGCCGGTGGGTCAGGCCCCGTGGTGGTCGCCCGCCCAGACGGCGGGGGTCCGGCCGGCCCAGGGGGCGGCCTGTTCGAGCTGTCCGGCGAGGCGGAAGAGGACGTCCTCGCGCCCGTGGCCCGCCGCGAACTGGATGCCGATGGGCAGGCCGGTGGCGGGGTCGGTCTGCAGGGGCACGGACATGGCGGGGGTGCCGGCGACGTTGAACACGGCGGTGAAGGGCGAGCGGTGGAAGACCTGCCGGAGCCAGCCGGGGCCGTCGGCGCCCTCCGCGCCCTCGGCGTACGTGCCCAGGGGGACGGGCAGTTCGGGCAGGGTCGGGGTGAGCAGCAGGTCGTACTCGGCGAAGTAGCGGCCGATCGCGCGGGCGACGGTGTTGCGCATCGCGAGCGCGTGGACGAACTCGGTGCCGCCGACCTCCCGCCCGTAGGCGTAGCTCGCGAGCATCTCGGGTTCGACGGTGGTGGGGTCGACGGGCCGGCCCGAGGCCGCGGCGAGGCCGTCGATCCAGGTCGCCAGGTTGGCGCTCCACAGGCGGGCGTTGGCCAGGACGAACTCCTCCCAGCCGGTGCCGAGATCGACCCGGACCTCCTCCACCCGGTGGCCCAGGGACTCGGCGAGCCGTGCGGAGCGCAGGGTGGCGTCGATGATGGTGCCATCGACCGCGCGGCCGCCCCAGGGCTGCGTGAGGAGGCCGATCCTGAGGCTGCCCGGGGAGCGGGTGACCTCCTGTGCGTAGGACCGCTCGGGGCGCGGGGCCGTGTAGGGGTCGCCGGCCTCGGGGCCGTGGACGAGGTCGAGCAGGGCGGCGCTGTCGCGGACCGAGCGGCTGAGGGCGCCGTGGACGGCGAGCCCGTTGAAGACCTCGTCCGCGTCGGGGCCCATGGAGATCCGGCCGCGGGTGGGCTTCAGCCCGAACAGGCCGTTGGCGGCGGCGGGGACGCGGATGGAGCCGGCCGCGTCGGTGGCGTGCGCGAGGGGGACGATGCCCGCGGCGACGGCGGCCGCCGAGCCGCCGCTGGAGCCTCCGGGGCTGCGGTCCGGGTCCCAGGGGTTGCGGGTGGCGCCGTACAGGACGCCTTCCGTGGTGGTGCTGTAGGCGAACTCCGGGGTCGCCGTGCGCCCGAGCGTCACCAGTCCGGCTCGGCGGAAGCGGGCCATGAGCGAGGAGTCGGCCGCGGCGACGTTGCCGGCGGCGAGACGGCTGCCCAGTTCCACCCGCTTGCCCGCCATCGCGACGGCGAGGTCCTTGACCAGGAAGGGCACCCCCGCCAGCGGCGTGCTGCCCGGTGCCGGCGCGTCCTCGGCGGGCCAGGTCTCGACGACGGCGTTGATCCGCGGATTCACCGCCTCGCACGCCAGTCGGGCGGTCGCGGCGAGTTCGGCGGCGGTCACGTCGCCGCGGGCCACCAGGGCGGCCAGGGCGACGCCGTCGTGGTCCGCGTACTCGGAGAGCTTCATCTTCTTCGTCCGTCCAGATCCGTCCAGGGAAAACGATACCGAAAGGTCTCGCACGATACCGATCGGTATCGCGTGGGACTGATCGGTACCGTAGCATTGCGGCCAGGCGGCTCGACGCCCCATCGGGCGGACCGGCGGAGGGTGACATGGCGGACACGGCGGACACGGCGAGAGTCAGCAGGCGGAGCCGGGTGGCCAAGCTGCCGCCCCGGGAACGGATCCTCGACGCGGCGGAGGAGCTCTTCTCGCGCGAGGGGATCAGGGCGGTCGGCGTCCAGGCGATCGCCGACCGGGCCGAGACCACCAAGATGGCGCTGTACCGCCACTTCGCGACCAAGGACGCGCTGGTCGAGGAATGGCTGCGGATCGTCGCGGCCGACTACACCGCCGCGTTCGACCGGCTGGAGACCGCCCACCCCGACGACCCCCGGGCGCAGATCCTCGGGATCGCCCGATTCATCGCCGACGGGCTCCCCGGGATCTCCCACCGGGGCTGCCCGTTCATCAACTCCATCGCGGAACTGCCCGACCGCGCCCACCCCGCGCGCCGGCTGATCGAGGCCCACAAGGCCCGCCAGCTGCGCCGCCTCGCCGACCTGTGTGTCCGGGCCGGGCTGCCCGACCCGGACGGGGCTGCCGCGGAGATCACCTTCGCCCTCGAAGGGGCCCAGGTGAGCGCCCAGAACCGGAGCGTCGAGCACGCGGGCGAACGGCTCGTACGGATCGTCGGGGCCGTCCTGGACCGCCCGGCGAGCTGAGCGGCGGGCGGCCCGGAGACGCCGGCGGGGCTGCCGGGGGTCCCGTCGCGGGAGTCCCGGCAGCCCCGTGCGCCCCGGCCGCGGGGCCTACTTGAACTGGGGGTAGTAGTCCAGGAGCGAGGAGTTCACGCTGGTGCAGTAGGCGTAGCTCCACAGGCCGCTGCCGGTCGGCTTCCAGGGACCGTACACGTTCTCGCCGTTCTGACAGACCGCCATCGCCCGGAAGACGATGTGGCTGTCGGAGCGGGGGCACATGGCGCCGTAGGTGTTGCCGTCCCACCACTCCTGGCAGACGTCGGTCGTGGTCGCCGACGCCGGTGCGGCGGTGGCCGTCCCGAGCGCGAGCGATCCCGCGGCGACCGCCGCCAGTGCCAGTGCGCGTACCTTGAGCATCGAATCCCCTCCAGCCGGACGTTGCGTCAGCCGGCCCGCGCCCTGCACCGCGGACCGCCGTCGAATCTAGGTCGGCCGCCGGGGGCGTCCGGTGCGCGAGCGCACAGTCGGGGGCTCCGCGCGGTGCCGATCCGCACAGTCGTCCGCCCGCGGCCGGCGCATGATTGCATGGCGTGAGCGATCCGCGACGCGGAGTACCGGTTGCCGTCGGAGCGATGAGTTTCCCGGCGGCCGCGGGTCTGCATCCCGACCGGACCGACCGGCACGACCGACTCATCGGGAGCAAGGCAATGGGCCTCATCCACATCGAGCTGTTCACGACCCTCGACCTCGTCGCGCAGGCGCCCGGCGGGCCCGACGAGGACCCCGAGGGGTTCCCGTTCGGCGGCTGGCAGGCGCCCCTGCTGAACGAGACCACCGGCGCGCAGATCGCCGCCGCGTACGAGGGCACGGACGCCCTCCTGCTCGGGCGGCGCACCTACGACATCTTCGCCGCGTACTGGCCGAAGCAGGAGGGCGGCCCGTTCGCCGGGCTCTTCTCAACAGCGTGCCGAAGTACGTGGCCTCCCGCGGCGAGCCCGACCTCCCGTGGGCCGGCTCCACGCAGCTCGGCCCGGACCTGGTCGCCGCGGTGCGCGGGATCCGCGAGCGGCACGAGCACGTGAAGGTCGTCGGGAGCCTGGACCTGGTGCAGACCCTCCTGCGGGAGAAGCTGTTCGACCGGCTCGACCTGTGGGTGCACCCGATCGTGCTCGGCGTCGGCAAGAAGGTGTTCGACACCGGTGCGGTGCCCACCAACGTCACGCTCCTCGAACCGCCGGTGGCCGGCCCCACGGGCACGGTGTTCCTGCGCTACGGGATCGCCGACGGGATCCCCCGGACGGGCGACATGAGCGCCCCCGACCGCGGTCTGGGCAACGGCGGCTGACGGGCCTCAGCCCAGCTGGTCGGCGATGCGCTGGGCCTGGTGGCCGGCGCCGCGGCGGCGGAGGTAGCGGATGCGGTCGAGCATCAGGACACGGACGTCCGTGTCCCGGGACTCGTGGGCGCGGGAGGGCGCCAGGTGCGGCCAGATCGTCTCGTAGAAGGGCCAGTTGGCCGGGTTCTCGGCGCTTCCGACGGCCAGGCGGGCCTCGACGAGCAGGCGGTGGACCGCGTACCGGGCGGTGTCCCGCTCCTCCCCCGTCATCTCGGCGCGGACGGCCTCCCCGACCATCCGGTGCACCCGGATGGCGTCCGCCGCGTCCGCGGTGACCAGGCCGTACCGCACGACCGAGGGGAGGACCCAGGCCAGGCGGCGGGGGACGAGGTGGGCGGCGATCGGTCCGGGGCCGAGGTGGGCGCACAGCCGCATCAGCTCGACCGCCGAGGCGGCGTGCGGCCGCAGGTAGGCGGCGGCCACCCGCCAGTGGGCGCGCACGACGGGCAGCGGGTCCGCCGGGCCGCCGCCGGCTTCCCGCAGCCGGGCCGTCTGTTCGCGCAGGGCGGCCAGGTAGTCGGCGGCCGGGGTGCCGGTGGCCTTGAGCCAGGCGCCGGCCAGGTCCACCGCGAGCGGCAGGTCGTCCACGGCCGCGGCCACCGCCTCGGCGTCGGCGCGGGCGAGGGCGCCCTCCGTGCGGCGCATCAGGTGGTCCGTGCCGGTGGCGCGGGTGAGCGCGTCCAGGGTCACCGCGGCGGTCGGTGCCACGGCGCCCGGGGTGACCGCCCGGGCCCAGCGCGGGTCGCGCGAGGTGACCAGGACGTGGCCCGCGCCGCCGCCGGGGACGAGGTGGACGACCTCGCCCGGGTCCTGCGCGTCGTCGAGGACCACGAGCCACCGCCCGTCCGTCCCGGCGCTCCCGTACTGCAGCTCCACCAGCGCCAGGCCGGCGGCGCGCGGCAGCTCCGCGCCGTCCGCCAGGCCCAGCACCCCGGCCAGCTCCGCCAGCCGCGGCAGGACCTCCTGCGACTGGCCGGCGTCGATCCACCAGACCAGGTCGTAGTCGGCCCTGAAACGGTGCGCGTACTCCAGTGCGAGCTGCGTCGCGCCCACCCCGCCGAACCGGTCCCGGGCGCGGGGCGCCGGCCCCACCACCGTGACGGCGCCCTGTTGCAGGCGCTCGCGCAGGAGCCCCAACTCCTCCGCGCGGCCGGTGAAGTGGCGGTTGCGCGGCGGCACGTTCCAGATCTTCGGACGGCGGCCGGGAAAGCGCGGCGCGCCCGCCGTGTCCGGGGCCGGGAGCTCCTGGCGGCCGAGGGCGGAGAGCAGCCGGGCCGCCGCCTGCGGCTCGTCGGCGTCGGCCAGGTCCACCAGGTCGAACCGGTTGAGCCGCTCGGACGGCGGCACCGGGACCACCCGCACCTGCACCAGCCGGCGCCGGGCCCCGAAGGCGTGCTCGACGACGGCCCACTCCCACGCCTCCCCCACCGCGTCCGAACGCAGGTAGGCCGGGGAGAGCACGACCACCACGACCGTCTCCACCGGGCGCGCCATCCCCGGCCCGGCGTCGCGCGGCAGGACCCGGAAGCCCGCCGCCTCCAGCACGTGGGCGATCCACTCCGCCCACATCCGGTCCTCGGGCACGAAGCTGAGGTGGACGTCGACCGGCTCGGCGGGGACCGGCCGGTGGTGCGGCTGCGCCGGCGAAGCCGGGCGCGGGAGCCCGGTGACCCGGCCTCCGGTGACGGCGGCGGTCAGGCGCTCGTAGGCCGCGAGCAGGCCGGCGGGGGCGCCCGGGTGCGGTGCGGCGGCGGCGAGCGGCCGCCCGTCGTCGTGGAGCGGCCGGTACGGGATCTCGACCGTCTCCACCGGCTCCGTGGCGGGCAGGCCCGCGAAGCGCGCCGCGGCCAGGGCCCGGCCCATCTCGGTGACACCCTCGTGGGAGCCGTCGACCATCGTCGCCACCGGGAGGATCCGCACGGCCCGCTCCCCCTGGCGTCCGGCGATCCGCAGCGCGATCCGCGACGCGTCGTCGATGCTGCGCCCGCTCAGGGTGAAGCAGACGACCAGGTCGTCCGGCAGCTGCTCGGTGCAGATGTCGGCCATGGTGGACAAGCCGGTGCAGCCGTCGACCAGCACGTAGTCGTACTGCCGGCGCAGCTCCTCCCGCAGGTCGCCGAAGTACCCCTCGTCGGCGAACGCCTGGGTGCCGCGCGTCAGTTCGGTGACCTGGCGCTCCCTGCGGCCCACGAGCAGCACGTCGAGCAGGCCGCCGGCGGCGAACCCGGAGCGGTCGACGGTGCGGACGGCCCCGCGCACGCTGCGGCCCAGCCACTCCCGGCCGGGCCTGCCGCTCGTGCGCGCCTGCTCGTCGCGGAAGTCGAGGAGCAGGCTGAGCACGCCCCGGGCGCCCTCCGGCGCCGACGGCGCCAGGAGGCGCCCGAAGTGGCGCTCCAGGCTCGGCGCCTCGAACCCGAGGTCCGCCACGAGCACCCGGTGGCCGTTGGCGGCCAGGATCCAGGCGCAGTTCGCCAGCGCCTCGGGGCGGCCGATGCCGTCCTCGTAGGAGTAGAAGGTGACGATGCGCCCGTCGGCGCCCCCCGGGCCGGCGTTCCCCGGGCCGCCGGGGGCGAGCGCGGGCAACGGGTCGCCCGGGTGGGCCAGTTCGCCGGAGATGCGGCGGACGGTCCGCTCGTCCTGCGCGTACACCTCGCCCGCGCGCGTCAGCGCCCGGTCGATGTCGAGCGCGGCGGGGTCCGCAGCGTCCGCGGGGCCCTGCCGGGCCGGCAGCGGGTGTGCCGGCCCGGCCGCACCGCCCTGCAGCAGCGCGACCTGCTCGGTCAACCGGACGACCTGGTCGAGCACTTGGGGCAGCAGCCGTTCCGTCTCGCTGCGCAGGGCCTCCGTCCGCACCAGTTCGCCGACGGTCCGGCGCTCCTGGGCCTGGGCCCGCGCGAGTTGTTCCTGGGCCGCGAGCAGCCGCGCGATCTCCTCGCGGTGGCCGAGCAGCGCGTCGCGTTCGACCGTCAGTTCGCCCACCCGCTGCTGGAGCGCCTGGAGGATGCCCAGCAGGAGCATGACGAGCCTGGTGGTGTTGTCCAGCGTCCGCTGGAGGTCCTCGCGCTGGTCCTCGGCGCGGATCAGCCGCTGGTGGAGGCTCTCCAGGTGGGAGCGGTGCTCGTCCGGGTCCGCGCCGGCACCCGCGCGGCGGGCCGGCGTGTGGCGGGACACGGGGTCGCGGGCCGCCTTCAGCAGGCGCAGGGCCCGGATCCGGTCGTGCGCGTCGCGGGTCGTGGCGGCCACCACCTTGAGGACGAACTCCTCCTCGGGCACCTTGCCGCTCAGGTACGTGCTGACCGTGCTCGGCGCCAAGCCGACCACCCCCGCGAGGCCGGTCAGCGACGTCCCGGCCTTCTCCAGGAGGTGACGCAGGAACTCGGCCAGCTCCTGCGCCTCGCGCGTGTCGGCCCGGACCTCCCCCAGGGGCCGCCCGCCCCGGTTGCCCTGCGCCGCCACCCGCTCCCCCAACTCGCCTGTTGCCGCCCGGCCTTGCCGCCATTATCGCCCTTGCCGCCGAACAACCCGGGTTGTTCGGGCCTGACCTGGGACGGAGCGGCGAACAACCCCGGCGAACCCGCGCACGTGCCAGCTTGGTCCCGCCGGGACCACCCCGGCGCGAACAACGAGCGGAGACTCGCCATGGCCTTCCTGCCCCTCAGCCCCCGCGGCATCGGCAACCTGCAGCGGGTGCTGCTGGTCGCCCTCCTCTCCCCCGCGCTCGTGATCACGGTGCTCGCCACCGTGCCCGCCCTCACCGTCCTGCCCTTCCTCCCGGACGGCACCCGCCGCACCGTCGACCTGCTGCGCACCCACGCGAACGCGGCCTCCGCACTGCTGAGCGCCAGCCGCGCCGAGCGGTGAACACGGCCCCGGGCGGGGAACACGAGTGCCTCCGGCCACGGCGGAATCGCCGAGACTTCGCCGAGCCGCCCGCCGGCTTCGTCAACGGAACGGAACTCCACCACGCCTTCTTCGACCCCTGGTGGCGCTGAGTCACGAGAACGCCGCTTCCCCCCGCAAAATACCGCCACCCGGGCACCCGCCGGCCACACCGTCCGTAGCCGGGATGCCGAACGGGCGGCCTGCTCGCAGGCTGGAAGGAGCAGTGCCCCGAGCACCGGCAGGAGGACGGCATGGCCGCACACTTCGAGGTCTACGAGGACAAGGCCCACCAGTGGAGGTTCCGGCTCAAGGCGGGGAACGGGGAGATCGTCGCGGTCGGCGAGTCCTACCCGACCAGGCAGGGTGCGCAGAAGGGCTGCGAGGCCGTGAAGCGCGCCGCCGCCGAGGCGGACATCGTCGCGCCCAAGGCGGCGTGAAGGCACCCGCGCGCGTGGGGCCCGCTGCCGGACGGCGGCGGGCCCCCGGTGTGCGGTGCCCCCGACGTGCGGTGCGGCGGCGGACCCCCGGTGTGCGGTGGCGGGCCGCACGGCTCGTCCGGGTTGGCAGGATCTTGTGGGCGAACGGTGCTGTCGTCCCTGGTGGAGGAGGCCGGGAAGGCGAAGACTCTTCGTGTACGTCGCCCGGTGGACCCCTGGCGCGCTCCGTGCGGCCGGTCCTCGACGAAAGGGAAACCGTGAACGACTTCAGGGCGAGGTTTGACAGCTCGGGGATCGAAGGCCTGCTGAAGGACTACTTCGACCTCCTCTACACCCAGGACATGGACCTGTTCGAACGGGTCTTCCACCCGGACTCGGTCCTGTACTCGGCACAGGACGGCGAGGTCGTCGTGCGCCCGCGCGCCGCGTACCGGGCGGTCATGGAGGGGCGGCAGTCGCCCGCCGAGGCCGGTGCGCCGCGGCACGACGAGATCCTCCTCATCGACGTCCTGTCGCCCGAGATGGCCCTGGTCAAGGTCCGGCTGCGCCTGTTCGGGAACACCATGGAGGACTACCTGAACCTGCTCAAGGTGGGCGAGCGGTGGACCGTCGCGGCCAAGCTCTACCACCGTGCGGCGTAGCACGGCACCCGCGCGGGCCCGCCGCCGGCACCCGCCGGCGCGCGGGCCCCGCTCCCGTGGCGGCGGGCCGGTGCCGTGCTGACCACCGTCGCCGTCGTGCTCGTCGACGGAGTGGCCCCGTTCGAGTTCGGCGTGCTCTGCGAGGTCTTCGGCGTCGACCGCTCCCCGGACGGCGTGCCGCCGTTCGACTTCCGGGTGTGCGGCGAGAACGCCGGCGCGCCGCTGTCCACCGGTGCGGGGTTCCGGGTCATCCCGTCGCACGGCCTGGAGGCGCTGCGGGACGCCGATCTGGTGGCGGTGCCCGCCGCCACGATCCGCGAGGACTACCCGCCGGCCGTCCTGGATGCGCTGCGCGCCGCGCACCGGCGCGGTGCGACCCTGCTCTCGGTGT
Organism: Kitasatospora sp. NPDC057936; assembly: GCF_042887525.1. Taxonomy (NCBI): domain Bacteria; kingdom Bacillati; phylum Actinomycetota; class Actinomycetes; order Kitasatosporales; family Streptomycetaceae; genus Kitasatospora; species Kitasatospora sp. NPDC057936. The sequence goes on along the minus strand of NZ_JBHVPD010000045.1, from coordinate 48,231 downwards.
GCAGCGGGGCGTTCGTGCTGGGTGCCGCGGGTCTCCTCGACCACCGTCGCTGCACCACCCACTGGAGCTACGTCGACGCCTTCGCGCGCCGCTTCCCCCTGGCGCGGGTCGACGGCGACGTCCTGTTCGTCGACGACGGCACCGTCCTGACCAGCGCGGGCACGGCCGCCGGCATCGACGCCTGCCTCCACCTGGTGCGCCGGGAACTCGGCTCCGCCGCGGCCAACGCGATCGCCCGCAAGATGGTGGTGGCGCCCCACCGGGAGGGCGGGCAGCGCCAGTTCGTCGACCTGCCGGTCCCCGAGGACCCGGGCGCCAGTCTCCAGCCCCTGCTCGGCTGGATGCGGGAGAACCTCGGCGCCCGGCACAGCGTGGCGGAACTGGCGCAGCGGGCCCGCATGTCGCCCCGGACCCTCGCCCGCCGCTTCAGCACGGAGATCGGCACCACCCCGCACAAGTGGCTGACCCTGCAGCGGGTCCTGCACGCCCGGCACCTGCTGGAGGAGACCTCCCTGGACATCGAGGAGATCGCCCACGAGACCGGCATGGGCGACGGCGCCCTGCTCAGGCACCACTTCCGGAAGATCGTGGGCGTCACCCCGAAGGACTACCGGGCGGCCTTCGCCGACCGCCCGGCGGCACCGGGGCCCTACCCTTCCCCCGCCGCGGACGGCGACCGGCGCCGTGGCGGCCGGTGACTTCCCGCCCGGAAACCCCGTGCGTCTCTTTTCGAATTTCCTTTCCCGGCCAGGGCCATCCTTTCAGGGCATCTCCCGCGTCTGCCAGGACCGTTGACGACACCGGTCCGCGAAATCCCGCCTCTCCGGGAATCCACACCATGTTTCCGGCGGCATGTTTCCGGCGCCTGGCAGATCTGCCCCTGGATGAATCGGGTGCGGTCGAAAAGACTGGCGTTGTCCCGATCGTCCGTCAAGGGAAGGGAATGGATCCCATGTCCTGGAGCTCCTGGGAGACACGGCGCCGACACGCCGTCACGTGGGGCCGGCACGCCTTCGGCACCACCCCCTCGCGCGACGCCCGGCGCCTCGCGTGCGCGTGGCTCGCGGCCCACGACTGCGACGGCGAGGTCATCGCGTGTGCCGGGCTCGTCGTGGCGGAACTGGCCGCCAACTCCGCCGAACACGGCGGGCGCCTGGACGCGCTGTGCCTCGACGTCTTCCCTTCGGAGCCCCGCGCTCCGGGCAGCCTGATCGTCGGCGTCTACGACCTCGGCCGGGACCACCCCTTCCACGCGGGCCGGTGCCGGCTCCCCGGCGAGGGGCTGCGGGAGCGGGGGCGCGGCCTCGGCATCGTCGCCGCCCTCAGCCTGGAGTGCGGGGCGGCCCGGCTCCACGACGGCCACCAGCACGTCTGGTGCCGTCTGGCCGTGCCCCCTCGCAAGGCGGCCGGACCCGCCGACGGCCCCGGAGTGCACGGCGGCGGCTGATCCACCGTCACGGCCCCGGCGGCGGGTGCGCCCGCCTCCGGGCCGCTTCACCGGGACGGCTCCTGCGCGGCGGCCTTCACGTCGTCCGTCCGAACCGGCCTCTGGCCACGCACACCATCGAGAACCCGCCGAGGACCAGCAGCGCGGCTCCCAGGAGCGGGTTCGCCCTCCCGTACAGGGACTGGCTGATCGTGTCGTAGAGGAAGTGCGCCAGCGCGAACGGCCAGAGGACCCTGTACCGGCGGTAGACGAACAGGAGGCCTCCCGCCCAGATCACGGCCTGGGCCAGGAACTGGACGCCGTAGTACAGGTGGAAGGGCAACCGCAGGGCGACCAGGACCGCCAGCTGGGCCGGCCACGGCCACCGCATGCGGGTCATGACGGCGACCGGGAGGGCGAGCAGCAGGGCTTCCTCCACGACTCCGGCCGTCGCGGACCAGAGCAGGATCCTGCCCGTGCTCATGCCGGTGTTCAGGACCTCCGAGGCCTTCGCGGATTCCGGCTGCGGGAAGAGGGCGAGGACGGCGAAGGCGGTCCGCATCACCAGGTACGCCGCGGCCACGGCCCCCAGGGAGCCGGCGGAGAACGCCTCCTTCCTGGGCGGAAGCCCCAGCTCGGACCGGCTCAGCCCGAGCCGTCGACGGCCGACGAGGAAGGCGACCGCCGCCACGAGGACCCCGGCGTAGACCAATCCGTCGTAGACGTCGACGAACCAGCCGGGAAGCCGGTCCGCCCGCCCGGCCAGGGTGTAGACGGCCGCCACCGTGGCGGCGCCGAAGGCGGCCAGGTAGCCGAGTCCCACCAGGCTCCAGGCCTGGACGGACCACCGCGGTCCGGGCCGGCCCGTGGGTGCCGGGTTTCCGTTGGCACAGCGATTCATCACGGCTCTCCGGCTGGGTGCAGGGCGAATTCCCGAGTGGACGTCATGTTTTCACCGCCGCGCCGGAGGCAGCCAGGCGCAGAAATGCCGCCGGGCCGCAAGAACCCGCCACCGTTCCGGGCAGCACGATCGGCTGCGGGAAAGCCGCAGGAATCGTGCGGGTTTCCACCGATGCCCCGCGTTCGTCCGCCGATGACGATCGGTTCGACGGTTCTCGCAAAACCGAAACTCGAAAGCCGAGAACCGAGAACCGACAGTCGGAAGACGGGGCCAGGCCCCAGGAGAGGACGTTCCCATGTCACCGGCCCGTTCCCGCACGTTCCCACCGCCCGGCCGCCCGGTGCGGCGCCACCCCGTGCGACACCGTCCCGTGCGACGCCGCCTCGCCCCGATCGTGGCCGTGGGCGCGGTCGCCGCGGTCCTGTCCCAGGTCCAGCCCCCGCCGGCGCAGGCCGCCGCCCGCGCGGACGGGCACCGGCCGGTCGTCTTCGTCCACGGGTGGAGCGGCAACCCGTCGACGTTCGACGACATGAAGAAGTACTTCCGCAGCGCCCTCGCTGAACATCCCGGCGTCATAGCGGTGGTGGTTCGTCAGCGGCCCCAGTGGCAGCGGTTCTTAAAGACCTCTTAGGAAAACTCCGTATCACTGTGTCATGCACACAGGCACTCATGCGTCACCCCTCGCGCGCCCCGCCCGCCGCCACGTCCCGCGTTCCGTCCTCGTCCTGGCGGTGGCCACCGCGCTGCTCTCCGGAACCGCGGCGAGCGCCGTCACCGACGGCTCCGCCCAGCGGGTGCGGATCCACGGCGGGCGCGTCGACGTGCCCGTCCGCGGCGGCACGGCCACCATCGACACCGCCACCCTGCGGACCGAGGCCCGCACCGGCGACGGGCGGGTGGTCCTGCTCTCCGCTGCCGCCGCCTCCGGGCTGGGCCGGGCGAGTGCCCCGGCCAGGACGGCGGACGGCGCCGGCTGGTCGTACCCGGAGGCGGGCCTGCGGGCCGACGTGCGCGCCGACCACGGCCGGTTGCTGGTCACCCTCACCGCCACCGGCGCCGACACGTCGGTGCGCTGGCCGGTGACCGCCGCCGATCCGGCCGCCGGCGCGATCCAGTTCCCGCGCGGCGAGGGGCTGTCCGTGCCCGTCGACGACCCGTTCTGGAACTCCCCCGACGGCGCGCTCGTCGGCGAGGCGCAGGAGCTGGACTCCCAGCTGTCCATGCCCGTGTGGGGCTACACGCTGCGCACCGGCCGGGCCGGCGCCGGCTACATCGTCCCCACCGACATCGGCACGTCGCTGACGTTCGCCTCCCAGGACGGGCGGCTGCGGGCCACCGCCGAGCACGGGTTCGCCGCCGGGAACGGCACCGGTGCGTACACCGTGGCCCTCTCCCTCACCGACGGCTCCCCGGTGGCCCCGGCCGCGGACTACCGCGACTGGCTCGCCGAGCACGGGCAACTCGGCAGCCTGGCCGAGAAGATCCGGAAGAACCCGCAGACCGCGAAGCTGCTCGGCGCCTTCCACGCCTACGCCTGGGGCGGCGCCCGCCGGCCCGCCTACCTCGACAAGCTCAAGGCGCTCGGCGTCTCCCGGCTCTGGCTCGGCTACGACTCGGACGACGCCCCGATGACCGGCGCCGACGTCAGGGCCGCCGAGGCCGACGGCTACCTCGCCGGCCCGTACGACTCCTTCGCCGACGGCCAGCAGAAGACCGAGGACTCCTCCCCCAACACCGTGTGGCCGGACGACGTCTACCCCCGCTTCTGCGTCGTCAGGGCCGACGGGACGCCGCAGCCCGGCTTCCGCAACAAGGGCTGCTACCTGAGCTCCCAGGCCTTCGAGCAGGCCGAGCCGCAGCACCACTACCTCGCCGCCCGCACCCGCTCGCTGGTCGCCAACGGAGCCGGCAGCTACTTCCTGGACGTGGACGCGGCGGGCGAGCTCTTCCAGGACCACGACCCCGGCCACGCGATGACCATGGCCGAGGACCGCGCCAACCGCCTCGCCCGGATGCGGCGCCTGACGGACGGCTCCTACGACACCGCCGCGCGGCCGCTGGTGCTCGGCTCGGAATCGGCCGGCTCCTGGGCCAACCAGGTGCTGGCCTTCGACCACGGCGCGGCGACCCCGGTGGACGGACGGCTGTGGGCCATGGAGACCGGGCACTTCGACAACCGGCCGCAGGACCCCAAGGACGACGCCGCCTGGGGCGGCTACATGCCCGAAGGGGCCGCCGCCACCTTCTTCAAGCCGGTGCGCACCGCGGACTTCAAGCCCGAGCACCAGGCCCGGGTGGCCGCCGCCCTCAAGGCGATGTACGACCCGCGCTACCGGGTGCCGCTGTACGAGACGGCGCTGCACGGTTCGCTGGTCAACGCCGAACGGTGGGAGCTGCCCTTCGGGAAGCTGCCGGAGCAGAAGACCACGCGCGCGCTGCTGGCCGTGCTCTCCAACACCCCGCTCAACTTCGTGCTCAGCGACAAGGACCCGCGCGACGCGCAGAACCTGCGCGAACTGGCCGCCCTGCAGCAGTACTTCGCCCCGCTGCACCAGGCGGCCGGCACCGAGCCGCTGACCTCCTTCCGCTGGCTGACCGAGGACCACCTGGTGCAGCGGACCGTCTTCGGCGACGGCACGCTGACCGTCACCGCCAACTTCGGCACCACGGCCCACGACGGCCTGCCGGGCGGCTGCGTGGACGCCGCCCTGCGCGGGCGGCCGGGCAGCCAGCTGTGCCCGGCCGACGTCGTCTCCTGACGGCAGGACGGCAGGACGGGGGGACGGCAGGACGGGGGGACGGCAGGACGGGGGGACGGCGGGCGCTCACGCGCCGCGGCGTTCCCCCGGGAGCGGGATGGCGGCCCGCACGGTGGTGCCGCACCCGGCGCCGTCGGAGGTGAGGGAGAACGTCCCGCCGTACGCCTCGCACCGCCAGCGCATCCCCTCCACCCCGTACCCCGGTCCGGGCGTCGGGGAGGTGTGCGCGAGGCCGCGCCCGTCGTCGGTGACGGACAGCACGACGTGATGGTGACGGTACGCCAGGGACACCCGCACCCGTTCCGCGTCCGCGTGCTTGACCACGTTGCCGAGGGCCTCCTGCACGACGCGGTAGGCGGCCAGGCACGCCCCCTCGTCCGCCGCCGGCGCCGCCCCGAGCCGCTCGCCCTGGACGTCGACGTCCACGATCAGGCCGTTCTCGGCCGCCACCCGCGCGGCCAGCGAGCGGACCGTCTCGGCCAGGCCCAGTCCGCGCAGGGCCACCGGGTGGAGGGTGGCGACGATGCTGCGGAGCACGGCGGCCAGTTCGTCGAGCCGGCCCACGGCCGTCCGGGCGGAGCGCCGCAGCGCCTGCGGGTCCTCCTCGGCGAGGGCCGCGTCGAGCTGGCGGCGGGTGAGGGCCAGGAGCTGGAGCACCTCGTCGTGGAGCTCCCCGGCGATGAGCCCCGCGTAGTGCTCCTGCCGGCCGATCAGGGCCCGGGCCCGGCCCTGGCCGAGCAGCGTCCTCGCCTCGGGCCAGGCCCGTACCGCGTACACCGCCGCCGCCGGCAGGAGGACCAGCGCCGGGTACGCCGCCTCGGCGTGGAACAGCCGGCCGGCGGCCAGGGCGGCGAACCCGCAGGCCACCATGGTCAGCAGCACGCGGACCTTCGGCAGCGCGCGGACCATGACCGCCAGGGCGCCGGTGGCCGAGGCGACGGCGAGGGCGGCGACGGGCCGCACGGGCAGCGGTTCCTGCGTGAGGGCGTCCGCCGCGTAGGCGACCGCACCGAGGAGCGCCAGCGCCAGGCACAGGTTGCGCACGGGGCCGAGGACGTGCGGCCGGTGGATCGCCGGGCGCCCGCGGGGGCCGCTACCCACGGGCCCCAGGGGACCCGTGGGACCCCGGCGGCCCGTCGAGCAGGCCGCTGCGCCGGGCGTGGGCGACGAGGTCGGCCCGGGTGACCAGGCCGAGCCGGTTGCGCAGCGCGGCCCGCAGGCTCTCCACGGTGCGCACGCTCAGCGTCAGGTGTGCGGCGACCTCGCGGTTGGTGTGGCCGTCGGCCAGCAGCGCCAGCACCTGCCCCTCGCGCGGGCTCAACGCCCGCGGGGACACCGGGGCATGTGCCGTGTCCGCCCCGAGCGGGGGCTGGACGTACCTGCCGCCGGCGGCCACCGTGCGTGCGGCCAGGAGCAGTTCGGGGACGGACGTGCTCTTCGACAGGTAGCCCGACGCCCCCGCGGCCAGGGCCCCGCGCACGAGCGCCGCGTCCTCGTACATGCTGTGCACGAGGATCCCCGTCCTCGGGGCGGCCGCGCGCAGTTCGGGAATGGCCGACTGCACCGGGCCGGACGCCAGCACCATGTCCAGGACGAGGAGGTCGGGCCGGCGCGTCCGCACGAGGTCGATCGCCTCGGGTCCGGCCGCGGCCTCCCCGACCACGACGAATCCCTCGGGTTCCAGGAGCGCCCGGGTGCCGGCTCGCACGGTCAGGTGGTCGTCGACCAGGACGACGGTCACGGGGGAGGTCGCGGGGGTGTTCACGGGGGCGGTCGCGGGGACGGTCATCAACCGGCTTTTCGTGGACATCGCATGGGAATACCGGCTCCTTTGTGCAGGGACGGAACGCCTTCCACCCTCCGATACGCGGCAACCACTGTCAACCATTCCCGCGAACGGTTGCCGGAAGGTTGCGCCACGAACTCATGGCGGGGCGGAACCTGCACACTGCGGGAAATCCGCAAGAACACTGCGGCATTTCCCGGATGTGCTCGCGGGCGGGGCGCTGGGATTCTCGCAGTGTCCGGCTCCCGCCCCGGATGTCACCGGCGGGACCACCAAGTACACCGGATCCGAACCGAATTGGAGAAGCACGTGGCCCTCGACCTTCCCCGCCTCCCCCGTCTCCCCCGCGCGGCCCTCGTGGTCACCGGGACGGCGGCGCTGCTGTCCCCGGCGGCCGTGGGCACGGCGGCGGCCGCGGAGAGCGCAGCCCCGTCCCTGAGCGTCATGGCGTTCAACGTGGAGCAGCTGCCCTCCATCACCGAGCTCGCCGGCACCCCGGGCAGCGACCGCCGCGCGGAGCGGCGCGAGGCCGCCGCCGTGGTCATCAAGCGGGAGAACGCCGACGTCGTCGTGCTGGACGAGGCGTTCAACAAGTACGCCCAGGCGATGCGCGCCATGGAGCTGAAGGAGGTCTACCCGTACCAGACGAGCCTGGTCGGCGAATACTGCAGCGGCTCCGGCCGGTGGACGAGTTACGAGGGGAATTGCAGCAACTCGCCGTTCGTGGTCAACGGAGGCGTGACGCTCCTCAGCAAGTACCCGATCCTGGAGTCCCACCAGCTCGTGTACCGGAACTCCGACTCCAAGACCTCCGACTACAAGTCCAACAAGGGCGCGGCGCTCGCGCGCCTGTCGGTGAACGGGCAGTCGGTGTGGGTCGCGGGGACCCACCTCCAGGCCGACGAGGAGGGGAGCAGCCCGGTCGGGAACACGCGCAAGGTCCGTCTCGAACAGCTCAAGGAGCTGCGGGCCTGGGCCTCGGACAAGGCCGGGGGCGCACCCGTCGTGGTCGCGGGCGACTTCAACGTCGAGTACTACACCACGGACCCGAAGAACGGTCACGCGCCCGGGACGGGCGTCAGCGGTGAGGTCGCGAAGGCGAACGAGGCGCTCGGCGGGGTCCTCGCGACGCCGGGCACCACCGGCTACACCTACGACATGGTCGACAACCCGCGCGCCGGGCTGCGCGACGACAAGGACAACGGCTACGCCAAGTACCGCAACCGGCTGGACTACATCGGCTACATCAAGGGGACGGGCACCCAGCCCTCCTTCTCCGACGAGCGGATCGTCGGCTACGACGGGCTCCGCAAGGGCGGCGACCCCCTGGCCGAGATCCCCTCCGACCACCAGCCGATCGTCTCCCGCGTGACCGTCGGCCGCTGAACGGCCACCGCCCCGATCGCCGACGGACGGCGGCCGTTCCCCCGGGCTTCGTTTCCCGACGTCCCGAAGCGCGGAGAACGGCCGCGTCACATGCCGCCGGATCCTGCGGCAGGGTGGCCGAGGGTCGGTCAGCGCGTGGTCCACGGGTGCCAGGACGCGGCGTCGCCGCCCCGCTGCCAGATGGTCCCGTACGTCGACCGGCCGACCCCGCCCTCGGTGGCGATCCACGAGTAGTCGGAGTTCGAGTCCGCGACCAAGACGGGTTCGGTTCGCGTTGCCGTCTCCTTTCTCGATGTTTCTCGATGTGCGGAATCCCCCCGGGAAGAACGGATCTGATTCCCGATCGGAATCGATGCGATCCGCTGGGGCGACACGGCACATCCTTCGGAATCCGTTCCCCTGCCGCCAGAAGCAGACATGCCAACACCCCGCAAGATCCTGCTGGGCGCCCGCCCGGCTCAGGCGTGCGGTCCGGAGGCGTCGAGGGTGGCGAGCAGGTCGCGGGCGCGGGCGGTTTCGGGGGCGTCGAGGTCCTCGAAGACGGCGAGTGCCCGCTGGAGGTGTGCGCGGGCGGTGCGGGAGCGGCCGGTGGCGTGCAGGCAGCGGGCGAGGCCGAAGAGGGCTCCGGCCTCGGCGTGGACGTCGCCCGCGGCGAGGGCGGTGTCGAGGGCTTCCTGGAGCACGCCGGCGGCCCGGTCGTACTGGTGGAGGGCCTCGTGCACCTCGGCGATGTTGTGCAGGGCCAGGCCCAGGCCGTTGGGGTCCTCGTCCTCGCGGTGCATGGCCAGTTTCCGCAGCAGGTAGGCGAGCGACTCCTCGGGCCGGCCGAGCTCCCACAGGCAGATCGCGATGCTGTTGAGGACCGCGGCCTCCCGTTTGCGGTCGCCGGCGCGGGTGGCGGCGTCGAGGCCCTGGAGGGCGTGGCCGAGGCCGGCCTCCAGGTCGCCCGCCTCGGCGGCGGCGCGGGCGAGGTTGCTCAGGGTGGCCGCCTCGCCGCTCACGTCGCCGAGGACGCGCCGCACCTGGAGGGCGCGGGTGAGGTGGGCGGCGGCGTGGTCGGGCCGGCCGAGGGCGGCCAGGCAGATGCCCAGGTTGTTGCGCACCCAGGCCTCGCCGGCCAGGTGGCCGGTGGCGAGGGCGGCCTCCAGTGCCAGTTCGTGGATGTGCTCGTGCTCCCGCCACTGGCAGCGCAGGTGCAGGTAGGTCGACAGCGCGGTCGCCAGGCGCCAGGCGAGGTCGCCGCCGCCCGGCACCCCGGCGACCGGCGGTGCGGCGGCCTTTTCGGCGAGTGCGGCGGCCTTCTCGGCGGCGGCCAGCAGGTTGGCGTGCTCGGCGTCGCACCAGGCCATGGCGTCGGCGCTGCCCTCGAAGGCCGGGGGCGAGGCGGCGGCGAGGGCGGGATCCGGCGCCAGGGCGTAGCGGGAGGGCACGATCCGGTCGGCGGCGGTGTCGGCGCCGGCCAGGTACCACGCGAGGACGCGGCCGGTGGCGGCGCGTTCCTCGTCCCGGTCCGGGCGGGCGCATCCGGCGGCGTAGGCGTGGAGGAGGTCGTGCAGGGCGTAGCGTCCGGGGGTCTTCTGCTGGAGCAGGTGTTCGTCCTGGAGCCGTTCCAGCAGCAGTTCGGTTCCGGGTTCGTCGAGGCCGGCCAGGGCCGCCGCGGCCCCGGGGGTGAAGTCCTGGCCGGGGTTGAGCGGTAGGAGGCGGAACAGGCGCTGCGCGGCCGGGGGCAGGCCCTCGTAGGAGAGGTCGAAGACGCCGCGCAGTGATTGTCGTGAGGTGGCGACGGAGTCGACGCCGTGGGTGTGCAGTTTGCTCAGCAGGTAGGCGAGGGTCCAGGTGGGGCGCGAGCGCAGGCGGGCGGCGGTGAGCGAGACCGCGAGGGGCAGGTGGCCGCAGGCGGCGACGATCGCGGCGGCCGCTTCGGGTTCGGCCGCGGTGCGTTCGGGTCCGGCGATGCGGGCGAACAGGGCGAGGGCCTCGGCGGGGTCGAACACGTCGAGCCGGGTCGCGGTGGCGCCGTCGAGGCCGAGCAGGCTGCGGCGGCTGGTGACGACGACCAGGCTGGACGGGCAGGCCGGGATGAGCGGGCGGACCTGGTCCTCGTCGGCGGCGTTGTCCAGGACGATCAGCGCGGCCCGGCCGTCGAGGCGGTCGCGGAACATGGCCGCGCGGGCGTCGAGGCCGTCGGGGATGCGCTGGGCGGGCACCTCCAGGTGGCGCAGGAAGGCGTCCAGGACGGCCGCCGGATCGGCCGGGGGCAGTTCGGGGTCGAATCCGCGCAGGTTGACGTAGAGCTGCATGTCCCGGTAGCGGCCGGCGCGGACCAGCTCGTGGGCGGCGTGGACGGCCAGTTGGGTCTTGCCGACCCCGGCCATGCCCTCGATCGCCGAGATCACGACGGTCGTCGCGGCGTTGCCGCCGGGGCCGGCCGCCGCGAGCAGGGCGGCGAGTTCGCGTCCGCGCCCGGTGAACGTGGCGAGGTCGGCGGGCAGTTGGCGGAAGACCCCGGCGGTGCCGCCGGTCTTGGCCCCGGCGTGCACCCTGATGCAGGCCGCCCGCCAGCGTTCCGTGCCGGCCTCGTCGACGCCCAGGGCGCGGACGATGCCCACCAGCAGGTCGAGGTCGAGGCGGCGGCGCCCGGCTTTGAAGGCGTCGACGACCGTGGTCGCCGAGACCGTCCGCGCGGGCCGCAGCAGCGGCCCCACCCGGCCGGCCAGCAACCGGTAGGACGGCTGTCCGGCCCAGGCCCGCAACTCGCCGAGCAGGCCGATGAGTTCGGCGAGGTCCTCCGCCCGGCCCGGATCCGGCGCCCCTGCCCCTGCCCCTGCCCCTGCCCCGCGATTTTCCACCAGCGCTGCACCCCCCGGTGACGTCCCCTGTCGCTGTCCGGACAAGCGTACGGGCGCACGCCCCGTGGAGGACGCGGTGATCACACAACTCGCGGACGGGGCCGGGGTGCGGTCGTCGGCGAGCGCGCGACGGCCGACCGAGACGGCGGTCAGCCGACGGCGTGCCCGGCCGCGCGCAGGGCGGCCGTCGCGGCGGCGAGGCGGGCTGCGGGGACCAGGACGAGGTCGGCGTGGAAGGTGGAGGCGGTGAAGACCGGGATCCCGGCCGCCGCCAGCGGGGTCAGCAGCGCCGCCAGCATCCCGGGCACGTCGAGCCCGTGGGCGGTCTGCCCGCCGTAGAACGCGGCCCAGCGCTCCGCGCCCTCGCCCTCGCCCTCGGCCTCGGCCTCGGCCTCGGCCCCAGCGTCGGCGTCGGCGGCGGCGGCGGCGGGCCGGACGACGGTCAGGCCCTCGGGGGCGCGGACCAGGGCGAGCCAGTCGCCGCCGGGCACCGGGGCGCCGGGGCCGTGCTGCTCGACGACGAACTCGCCGGGACGGATGGTGAGTTGCTGCGGTACGGCTGCGTTCACCGGGCCAGCGTAGGCCCCGCCGCAGCCATGATCAACCGCGGGCGGCCGCGGCGCGGCGTACGGCCGGTCGGCGCAGCGCGGAGCCGCCGGCCGGGGGCCGGGCCGGGTGGCGTGCCTATCGTGGCGTGGTGACCGATCATCGGGCCGTCCGGCCTGCTGCCGCCCGGGCGGGCTACCTGCCGGCCGCTTTCGCGTTCGCCGTGGCCATGGCCGGGACCACCCTGCCCACGCCCCTGTACGGGCTGTACCGGGAGCGGATCGGCTTCTCGGAGCTGACGGTGACGGTCGTGTTCGCCGTCTACGCCTTCGGTGTCATCGGCGTCCTGCTGCTGGTCGGCAACGTCTCGGACACCGTAGGGCGCCGGCCCGTCCTGCTGTGCGGGCTGGGCTTCGCGGCCTGCAGCGCCGTCGTGTTCCTGGCCGCGGACAGCGTGGCGCTGCTCTGCCTCGGGCGGCTGCTGTCGGGGCTGTCGGCGGGCCTGTTCACCGGCACGGCCACCGCGTACGTGCTGGAGCTCGCCCCGGCGCGGCACCGGGGACGCGCGGGCTTCGCCGCGACCGCCGCCAACATGGGCGGGCTCGGCTGCGGCCCCCTGCTGTCGGGGCTGCTGTCGCAGTACGCGCCCCGGCCCCTGGTGCTGCCGTTCGTGGTGCACCTGGTGCTGCTCGCCGCTTCGTTCGCCCTCGTGCTGACGCTGCCGGAGACCGTCGCCGGCACCCGGCCGCTGCGCACCGCCCGGCCCCAGCGGGCCGAGCTGACGCCGGAGGTCCGGCGGGTGTTCGTCCCGGCCGGGCTCGCGGCGTTCGCCGGGTTCTCCCTGCTGGGGGTGTTCACGTCGGTCAGCCCCGCCTTCCTCGCCGAGGCGCTGGACGTCCACGACCGGGCCGTCGTCGGACTCGTCGTCTTCGCGGCCTTCCTCGCCTCCACGCTCGGCCAGCTCCTCGTCCCCCGCCTGGGCACCGCGCGGGCCATCCCGCTGGGCTGCCTGGTGCTGATCGCCGGGCTGGCGCTGCTGGCGGGCTCGCTCGCGTGGGCCGTCCTGGCCCTGCTGGTGCTCGCCGCGCTGGTGGGCGGCGCCGGCCAGGGCATGGGGCTGCGCGGCGCGGTGGGCGAGGTCGCCGCCGCGAGCCCCGCCGAGCACCGCGGCGGCGCGCTCTCGGCGCTGTTCGTCGTCGCCTACTTCGGCATCTCGGTCCCCGTCATCGGCGTCGGCCTGCTCACCGGGCCGCTCGGCCTGGCCCATGCCGGCCTGGTCTTCGCCGCCTGCATGGCCCTGCTGGCCGCCGCCTCCGGCGCCTACCTGCTGCACCGGGCGGACGCCGGGGCCTGAGCGCCCGTCACCGGCCCAGGTGGACAGCCAGCGACTCGATCGTGCGCCGGCGCATGGTCATCATCGCCACGGACGAACCGTCCGCGAAGTGGAGCCGGAAGCGCGCCATCGCCTGCGTCCTCGGCCGGCGCTCGGCCCGTGCCACCCGGGCCCGGGGCGCGGCCCAGAGCAGGCGGCCGGGCTTGCGGAGGTCCGGGCCCGCCTCGACGAAGGCGACCCGGCGGTCGGTGACCGTCAGCAGCCCGGCCTTCCCCAGGGCCGTCCCGGTGGGGAAGGCCGCCGCCAGGCTCCCCCCTCCCCGGCGACCGCGCCGATGCGCGCGAGCGCCGAGCCGAACGGGACCGGGTCGGCTCCGAGCGCGCCAACCCCAGCTACGGGGACCACCTTCGCCACGTCCAGCAAGGCCTCGCCCGGCCCCAGCAGCGGCTCCACGGCCCCGCGGTAACGGTTGATCGTCTTCTCGGTCACCCCGGCAGGGCAACGGCCCGGGGCACAGCCGAGTCAGCATCACCGCCGAGACCACCCGGGAGAAGCACGGCCGCATCGGCGCACCCTGGAATCGACGTGGAGATCGTCGGCCTCATGGCCCGTCAGCTCACCGGCGAGAGCACCCCGACGTGACACGGAACCTGAGCCACCAAAGTCAAGGACGAAACGCCCAGTCAGAACTTTGAAACGCCCTGTCCTCTGCCTGCCCTGGCAGCAGCGGTTGTAAGATATCCGAGACATCCTAGGAGGACTCCTTGAGTATCGACCCGCGCCATCTCGAGATGATCGAGGAAGTCCGTCGCACGATCCCGTCGGACTGGAAGGTCGAATTTTCTGGCGACACCGTCATCATGCAGGCGTCGCCCACCGACATTCACCAGCGGAATCTCGCCATTGTGCAGCGCCAGTTCGAACGTCACGCCCCGGACGGTTACCTATTCAGCAACAACACAGATCTTTACTCCCCCCAGGTCTCGAAACTACGCAACCCCGATCTGACCTATCTGCCTGACGACGCCATGACCACGGGCAAAAACACCACCCCCTCGGAGCTGGCGCTGATCGCCGTTGAGATCGTCTCCCCGTCGAACCCCGAGAACGACTGGACCGGCAAGCTCCGTGACTACCCGCTCATGGGAATCCCGCTCTACCTGGTCGTGGATGCAAAGCAGAAGACTGCCACACTCTTCCAAGAAATCGACGGCGATCGCTACCGAATGCGGGAGGATGCCGACTTCGGTCAGCCGATCCACGTCCCCAAGCCCTTCAGCTTCTCCCTCGACACCTCCAACCTGCTTCCCTACTAAGCCTCTTTCACCCTGAGTTTTGGGTCTGTACAAAGAAGGGTCCTGTCACATAATCGGCCAGGGCGCAGACCGGGGTCAGCCAGTCGTCGCCGGGCACCGGGCACCGGGCACCAAGGCGGCGGCACTCGACGAAGAATTCACCGAAGCGGATGGCGAGTTGTTACGGGTCGGCTGCGTTCACCGGGCCAGCCCACGGCCTCACCTCAGACGCCGGCACGGCCGGTCGACACAGTGCGTGGATGTGGGCGTGGGCCGAACCGGGAAGGACGTACCGATGACGGGGCTCGCCGCACTCCCCTGCCTCGGGCGCCAGGCAGGGGAGTCGCAATGTCGCAGCACGGGCCTGATCTCCCGTTACTGGCCACCAGCGGTGGCCAGGGTGTGCCCCAGCAGGGACAACGCGTCGGGCAGCACCCGCCGCCAGAAGCCGTCCGTGTGCAGGCCGTCGGGGAAGTGCGCCTCGCGGGCGCGGGCCTGACGGGCGACCTCGCGGGCGGCGGGGCAGAACGGGTCCTCCTGGCCGCACCACACGCCGAGGGCGCCGGTCTGCATCCCGTCGAGGCGCAGCGCCGGCTCGTGGGCCTGCCAGTCCGTCTCGTCGGCGTAGCCGCCGGTGGTGCGGGCGTCCGCCCAGGTGCGGAAGACGGCCGGGCTGAGCAGCGCGACGGCGTCGAGGTTGCGGCCGGCGTGCGTGCGGCCGATCGCGTACTGCAGGGCGCCGGAGCCGCCCATCGAGATGCCCATCGCGGCGCGCGGCGTGGGCAGTTGGCGGGCGTGCAGCCAGCCCGGGAGTTCCTCGCGGAGCATCGTCTGCGGGTCGTCGCCGTCGCCGGGGGCGTGCTGGTGCCAGTACGTGGCGTCCCCGCCGTCCACCGCGACGACGGCGAAGGGCGGCACGCCGGCCTTGACCGCGGCCGCCAGGAACTGCGGCAGGCCCAGGGTCACCATGCCCTGGGCGTCGTTCCCGCGCCCGTGCAGCAGCACGCACACCGGCAGGTTGGTGCTCGCCGTGGCGCCGGGCGGGAGCATGGTCACCATCGTGACGTTCCGGCCGCGCGCCGCCGAGCGGACCTGCTCGACGTGCACCGCTCCCGGCGCCGCGTCGGGCACGGTGCCGTCCGTGCCGGTCATGCCCAGCGCCTTCTTCAGCGCCACCCCGCCGGGCAGCCACCCGGCGAGCATCCCGCCCGCGGCACCGGCCCCCAGCAGGGCCCCGCCGCCCGCGACGCCGGCCCCGATCCGCAGCAGGCGCCGCCGGGACACCGCGGGGCCGGCGGGCTGCGCCGGGGGCTGCTCGGGCTGCCCGGTGGCGCTGTCGGTGTGCGTGCTCATGTCTGCTGGCCTTTCGCCGTGCGGTCGTTCGGGTGCGGCCACGGTCGGCGCGCGGCGGTCCACGGCAGCGACATGAACACGTTTCCCCCGGTCAGGCCGGTTCGGGCGACCGGCCACCGTAGGTGACGAGGGATCGGACCGCGCGGTTCCGGCCTTCGGTTACGCGGTCGGCGGCGACCTTGTCCCTCAGGAATTCAACATTCCACGGAAAGGCAGGTCTGGGGAATTTTCCCCGTATGCGCGACTATCGACCTGAATAGCTTTTCCGGGACCGGCACAAGAGCGATCCAGCGCAGCATCCCCCCAGGTCAAGGTCATTATGATGCTATGTCACTTACCTGTCATTCAGTCCGGAAAAGTGTCTCTTGCGGCACGTCTGTCCGTCAATTACAGCTGGTCGGACGCATTTTGACGGAAGGCTTGCCCACCGTTGCCCCCGCTGTTTCAATGCTGGATGTCGATGCGGGCGGTCCCGTCGCGCTCGACGGCCGACAGCGTAATTTTCCCGGCGCCATCCACCGCACAAGGGAGAACCACATGCGCACAGTTCGAGCTGCCCTGATGGCCGGAGCGATGCTCGCGGCAACGGTGGCGATCGCGGCCCCGGCCCAGGCGTCCTCCCGCTGCAGCCCGATGAACGGCTACGGCGAGCAGATCTGCGTCGACGGCGTGTCCTACAACCGTGCGGAGGACGTCTCCACGGTCTTCTTCACGCTCCGCGGGCCCTGGACCGACTACCGGGTCTACATGAACGGTACGTCCGACCTCTACTACCCCGGCTCGCACGCGTTCGGCATCAACGGCCACCTGAACACCAGCGTATGTGTGTCCGAGTCGACGTACGGGTGGGAGTGTGTCTGAGCCGACCGGCGGGTTCGCCGGAATCCGCCACTGAGGGAGGGGCCGGGGCGACGTCTCCCGGCCCTTCTCACTGCCCTGGGTAATCCGGGTACTCCGGGTGCCGCACGAAGCGCAGGTCCTGCGGCCGCACCCGCTCGCGCGGTCCCGCCGCGCGCAGCACCACGTCCAGCACACGTGCCGGATCGGCGGCGTACGCGTGCGAGAACCACGCCATGTTCGCCTCCACCACGGCCCAGCGGTGGCCCGGGCGGTAGGGGTCGAGGAGCTGTCCGACGTCCAGGACGACGGCGCTCGGCAGGGTGGGGCCGGCCACGGCGACCAGTCGGGCGACGAACTCGGCGATCTCCGTGGCGGCGGGGTCGCCGTCGAGCGGTCGCGGGTCGAGGCGGCCGAACACCGCGTACCGGCTCGCCGTGGCGATCCGCCCGTCCAGCAGGAACAGCCGGTACTCGGCCGCGAACGTCACCACCTCGGAGAGCAGCACCGGTGTCGCGGGGTCCAGGCCGGCGGGCAGGCGGGAGCCGTCGGCGTAGACGTCCGCCGGGAAGGACTTGTCCCGCGGCGGCTTGACGAAGGTCGGCCGGTCGAGCGCCCACGCGTCCGCGAGGGTTGCCGCCCTGACGTCCCGGCGGGTGAACTCCGCCGGCAGCTCGGCGAGCCAGTCGTCGGCCGGTTCGAGCAGCGCGAACCCGAGCCGCTCCGCCAGCCGCGCACCCGCGAGCGGCCCGCCGTACCAGTGCACCGGACCCGCAACCGGTCCCGCGTCTTGGCCCGCCTCCTCCGCCGCCAGGACCCGCATCCCCCGGCCGGCCGCCTCGGCGGCCAGCAGCTCCATCGTCGACGTCCGCCGCCCCGGCATGACCAGCACCGCACCCCTCCTCCACTCCGCGAAGCCGCCAGGCTAGTGCCACCGCCCCCGCGGCCGCAGCCGGGTATCGGGCAGGACGGGCGTCGGCGGACCGGGACGAGAGACGGCCGGGGAAAGTCGGGTCGGCGCGTTCACCAGCGTGGGATTCGATAGCTCGCGCCAACTAACGGTAGCCGCATGACCGTTGGGCCGGTAGGCCGCGTCGCGGCAGGACCGCTCCCCCGGTGCGGGCCCCGCCCTGCCCGGAGGCGGGGCGGGGCCCATCGGCGCCCGATGCTTACCAGGGCCGGGCGGCGGGTGTCACTTGAGGGTGGGCAGGTACGGGTAGCAGCCGTAGGCGTCCTTGGTGGCCGTGATCATGGCGTCGCCGGTCCGCGGGCCGACGACGCCGTCCTGGTCCAGGCTCGCCCACTTCTGGATGGCCCTGACCGCCCCGTCGGTGTCGGGGCCGAACGAGCCGTCCACGTCGATCGTGTGGTAACCGGTCTGGTAGTGCAGGGAGTTGGAGATCTGCTGGACGCACTTGACGCTGGCGTACGTGTTGCTCTTGCCGTAACCGACCCACAGCGAGCCGGAGTTGGGCACGGCCTGGGCGGTGCCGCCCATGACGCCGGCGGTGACGAGGGCGGTGGTCGCGAACAGGAACGCGCCGCGCCGCCTGATGGAGGTGTTGCTCAAGGGAACCCCAAGAATTGGAATACGAATGATCATCAGACCCCGGACTATACGCGCCCCCTACGGCCGGGTCAGGCCTGGTCGGGGGGCCAGGGGCCGTGGGCGGCGACCTGGGCGCGCAGGCCGCGCAGGGCCTTGGCGGCGGCGATGCCGACCGCGCCCACGACCCGTCCGTCGCGGACGCAGGCGGCGGCGAAGCGGTGCTCGGCCACGGTGCCGTCGACGAGTTCGAAGCGGTCGGCGGCGCCGGGGCGGCCGAAGGCCTGGATCCGCAGGCCGTACTGGTCGGTCCACAGGTACGGGACCGGGGTGTAGGCCTGGCGGGTGCCGTCCGGGCCGGCCAGGAGGTTGCGGGCGGCGTGCAGGGCCTGTTCGGTGGCGTTGGTGCGCTGCTCCAGGCGCCGGTGGCGGCCGGTGTGCGGGTCGGGCCAGGCCGCGGCGTCGCCGGCGGCCCACACGCCGTCGCCCGCGGCGCAGTAGGCGTCGCAGAGCACGCCGTCGGCCAGGGCGAGGCCGCTGCCGGCCAGCCAGCCGGTGGCGGGTTCGGAGCCGACGGCCATCAGGACGCTGTCGGCCGCGAGGTCGGTGCCGTCGGCGAGGCGGACGCCGGTGGCGCGCCCGCCGCGCTCAAGGACCCGGGTGGCCGTGCCGACGTGGATCCGCACGCCGTGTTCGCGGTGCAGGCCGGCCAGCAGGGCGGCGGTCTCGGTGCCGAGGACGCCGGCCAGCGGGGTGGGGGTGGAGACCAGCCAGGTGACCTCGGCGCCGAGGGCGACGGCGGTGGCCGCCGCCTCGGCGCCGAGCAGTCCGCCACCGACCACCAGCAGCCGGCCGCCGGTGCGCAGGTCCTCGCGCAGGGCGAGGGCGTCGGCGAGGGTGCGCAGCACGTGGGCGCCGGCCAGCGGGGTCTCGGCGCCGGGCAGGCGGCGCGGGCGGACCCCGGTGGCGATGACGACGGCGTCGCAGGGCACCTCGTGGCCGTCGGCGAGGCGGACGGTGCGGGCCCGGCGGTCCAGGGCGGCGGCGGCCACGCCCAGGCGCAGGTCGAGCCGGAGCTCGGCCAGCGCGTGGGGCTCGCGCAGGGTGAGGCGCTCGGGCTGCCACTGGCCGGAGAGCAGGTGCTTGGACAGCGGCGGCCGGTCGTAGGGCGGCGCGTCCTCGGCGCCGACGAGGGTGAGGCGGCCGTCGTAGCCGGCCCGGCGCAGCGCTTCGGCGGTGTGCAGTCCGGCGGCGCCGGCTCCGACGACGGCGATCCGCCGCAGTGCGGTCACGCGAGTTCCAGGCGGATCGCGGCGGCGGGGCAGACGTCGGCGGCGTCCTTGACGGCCTGGTGGAGGTCCGCGGGCGGGCGGGCGTCGAGCAGGACGACGATGCCGTCCTCGTCGCGCTGGTCGAAGACGTCGGGGGCGGCGAGGACGCAGCTTCCGGCGCCGCAGCACTTGTCCTGGTCGATGGTGACGAGCACGGGTTTTCCCTTCGGGGTGGGTGAACTGGTATGGGGGCTGGGGGTGTTACCAGGTGACGGGCAGTGCGTGGAGGCCGTAGACGAGCATCTCGCCGCGGAAGGGGACGTCCTCGAAGGGGACCGCCAGGCGCAGTCCGGGCAGGCGGCGCAGGACGGTGTCGAGGGCGATCTGGAGTTCCAGGCGGGCGAGGGGCTGGCCGAGGCACTGGTGGGTGCCGAAGCCGAAGGCGAGGTGGCGGCGGGCGTCGCGGGTGAGGTCGAGCTCGTCGCCGCCGGGGAACTGCGCGGCGTCCCGGTTGGCGGTGCTGACCATGCAGATGACGCCTTCGCCGGCCCGGATCGTCACGCCGCCGACCTCGACGTCCTCGGTGGCGACGCGGGTCAGGCCGGAGTGGACGATGGTCAGGTAGCGCAGCAGTTCCTCGACCGCGCCGGGGACGGACTCGGGGTGGGCGCGCAGGTGGTCGAGCTGGGCGGGGTTGCGCAGCAGGGCGAGGACGGACAGGGCGGTCATGTTCGCGGTGGTCTCGTGCCCGGCGATCAGGAGGAGGCGGCCCATCGCGCCGATCTCCTCGGTGGTGAGCTCGCCGCGCTCGGCCAGGCGGCTGAGGATGCCGTCGTCGGGTGCGGTGCGCTTGGTCTCGGTGAGGGCGACCAGGTAGTCGGCCAGGCGCTTCTGGGCGGCGTCGACGTCCTCGGGCGCGGAGTCGCGGCGCAGCAGGACGCGGCTGCACTCCTGGAAGAAGGCGTGGTCCTCGTAGGGGACGCCGAGGAGCAGGCAGATGACGAGGGAGGGCAGGGGCAGGGCGAAGTCGCTGACGAGGTCGGCCTCGGTGCGGCCGGCGGTCATGTCGTCGAGGAGGCGGTCGGCGATGCGCTGGATCTCGGGGCGCAGCGCCTCGACCTTCTTGATCATGAATTCGCCGGTGAGCATCCGGCGCTGGTGGGCGTGTTCGGGGTCGTCCATCCGGATGAAGGTGACCTGGCCGGCGCCCAGCTGCCGGGCGCCGGCGCTGATGAAGGGGAAGCCGGGGCGGGTGGCGTCGGAGCTGAAGCGGGGGTCGGCGAGGACGGCCTTGATGTCGTCGTAGCGGGTGAGGAACCAGCTGGGGGTGCCGTCCCACAGGGAGACGCGGCTGATCGGCTCCTCCTGCTGGGCCTGCTGGTAGGCGGGGGGCGGGGCGAAGGGGCAGGCGCCGCGGGCGGCGGGGTGGGTGAAGCGGGGGGTGGGTGCGGCCGTGGCCATGGGGGGCTCCCTTCCCGGAGCTTGGTGTGCCGGCGGCTGGTGGGGGCGTGGCGGGGTGGCGGGGTGGCGCGGCGGGGTGGTGCAGCGGGGTGGTGCAGCGGCCCCCGGGTTCATTGCGTGCCTTAAGCAACTAACTCATCGTCACGCTAACTCGCGGTCCGTGGCGGCGAAAGGCCCCGCCGGGTGGCGAACGAATCTGTCCGAAATCCGGTCAGAGGCCCGCACCGGCACCGCACGACCGCCACACCACCGCCGCGACCCGCACCGGATCGCTAAGGTTCCTGCATGTCGGACGCCGAAGACCCCGTAGACGAACGGACCACCACCTCGGACCTGGAGGCCGTACTGGCCAGTCTGGCCTACCTCCTGACGCGTTCACAGCAGCACGAACGCCAGATGGCCCGGGCCGGCATCACCGCCGCCCGCTCGGACATCTACCTGCTGCGCGCGCTCGCCGAAGCCGAGGGCGCCAGCCGGGTCACCGACCTCGCCCACCGCCTCATGGTCAAGTCCTCCCACGTCACCCGGCAGATCGACCGCCTCCAGGGCCAGCGGCTGGTGGCCCGCACCCAGGACGCGACGGACCGCCGGGCCCGCCAGGTCGAACTCACCCCCGAGGGACACGCCGTGCTCGACCGGCTGAAACAGGCCAACATCACCGGACTGGCCGGCGCACTGGACGGCATCCCCGACCCGGACGTCGCCGCCACCGTCAGCGTGCTACGCCACCTGATCGACCGGTACGTCCAGCGGGCGCGCGCCACCATGCACACCGAGGACGGCCCGCCCGCCCTCCCCGGGCAGGCGCAGGAGAGCGCCGGGGCGGGCCGGGTTCAGGCGCCGAGGACCATCAGGTAGAGAATGACGTGGTCCGGGTGCCGGACCACGTCGACGACGAGGACGGCCGGCAGGACGAGGTGGGCGTAGAGGGCCCCCGTCGTCGCGCACCGCACCAGGCGGAGGGCGGGCCGGGGCACGGTCGCCGCCGTCCACCGGCGGTACCCCCGGCGGCGTCCGAGCAGGACGCCGAGGCCGAATCCGGCCAGGGCGCCGGCCGAGGCCAGGAACACGAGGGACGCGCCGGTGCGTGCGTCCCGAACGATGGCCAGGAGGCGCAGGTCGACCGCCAGTGTGAGACCGCCGTACAGCCACGCCTGGAAGAGGTCGCCGTCCGTGACCCGTGCCGCGCGCCGGATCCACCGCATGTCGCCAGGATGCCGGTTCGCACGGCCGTGCGACAGGTGATCTGACGAATGGTCACCGAGTCGCAACCACAGGGAGCCGGACCCGGGCGCACGTGCCAGCCATGGGGTCGGGATGCCCCACCTGGACCAGTGCCAGAACCGGAGCCAGGACCTGACCCCGCTGATCTGCGGCGAGGGATCGATCGCCGACCCCGGTGCCGCGCACCGATACATCAACTGCGGCTTCATCCTCGCCGACCGCATCAAGGTACTGGAACACCAGGGGTGGCTTTGCCGCAGCCATGAATCCCACACAGCCAGGCGAACAGGCATCGCCCCTTACCCTGACCGCCCACAAGGGCGTCCGGACCCAACCGTGTCACCGGCGGTAGGTAGCGGTCCCAGACGATCTCCGCGACCGCGGCAGTGTCCAGCATGTGCGACAGCAGCAGGTTGGCAGTGCCGCCGGCCTGCCCGGCGGATTTGCCCCACAAGACACCGAGCCAACCCCTGACCTGTGGTGGATACCGCCGCCAGCGGTCATCGACCATCGTCCGACCTCCCATGCAAGATAGGATTCAGGAGCGCAGGGCGCGAGGCTGACAACTCGGCCAGCAGCAAAGAGAGATGAGACAATTCTCTGCTTCCTCGAGAAGCTGACAGCCAATCGAGATAACTCAGAACGCACCGGCTAAGGCAGATCACCGCAGGTCAGCAAGTGTCGGCCCCGCGCTCCGGGGGTTGCTCTCGTTCTCCGGCGGGCACGACTTCGCGCTGGAGTCGGCCCCGCGCTCGCGGGGGTTGCTCCGTCCAGTCGGTGCAGGTACGGGTGTCCAGCAAGTCGGCCCCGCGCTCGCGGGGGTTGCTCCACCTGCGGTCCTGTGGCGGCGCTCCTCTTGGAGTCGGCCCCGCGCTCGCGGGGGTTGCTCCCGGCGCAGGCGCTTGGGGGTGACACCCGGCGGGTCGGCCCCGCGCTCGCGGGGGTTGCTCCGAGGGCATGGGCGTCGACATGGCGTGGCGCATGTCGGCCCTGCGCTCGCGGGGGTTGCTCCCGGTTGAACCGAGCTCGGGAGCCCGCGAATGGGTCGGCCCCGCGCTCGCGGGGGTTGCTCCGTCCAGGGGCCCGATGCCGAGTACTGGCTGACGTCGGCCCCGCGCTCGCGGAGGTTGCTCCGACGGTGACGACCGGGGGTTACGGCCGGTAGGGTCGGCCCCGCGCTCGCGGAGGTTGCTCCGACGGTGACGACCGGGGGTTACGGCCGGTAGGGTCGGCCCCGCGCTCGCGGGGGTTGCTCTGGCTCTCGCCATCACCGGGACTCCCTCCCAGTGTCGGCCCCGCGCTCGCGGGGGTTGCTCGACGGCCGGCGATTTCCAGGCCAGCATGCAGAAGTCGGCCCCGCGCTCGCGGGGGTTGCTCCGTGGTGACCTCGTGGCCACGGGCAAGGGCTTCGTCGGCCCCGCGCTCGCGGGGGTTGCTCGGAGTTGTTGACAGTGCGCGGGGTCAGGTGTCGGTCCCGCGCTCGTGGGGCCGACTCGCGCAGGAACGGGGCGAGGGGCTGGGTCTTGGAGCAATCCCCGCGCGTGCGGGGCCGACGCTTCTTTCATGTTCAGCTTTCGGGCGGCCTGGGAGCAATCCCCGCGCGTGCTGCGCCACCGCCTAGCTGCGCCACCTGTTTCCGTACCTGCCCACGCAGTCGGGCTACAACTGGCGACTGCGCAAGGCCGCCGACCTGATCGCCCGGGGCAATCGCTTCCTCGCAGGGGATACCTTGCTGTGGGCCGACACCGTGTGGGTCGTCGACTCCGGGCGGTGGAATGCGGTCGCGCACCGGAGACGGCCCAGCGATCCGACCTGGCTGGCTGGGCCGAGTACGGCTACTGCGCCAGCCACTCCCTGTTCTTCTGGGGCCTGCGTCTGCACCCGGGTTGCACCCTGCACGGCCTGCCCGTCCGCCTTCGCGCTGACCGGCGCGAAGGCGGACGAACGCGAGACCGTGCTCGGCATGCTCGGCGACGAGCCCCACCTCGCCGGCTCCCGGCCTGGGCAGATCCTGATCAGCGACCGGCAATACTACGGCCGCGCCTTCGAACACGAGCTCGCACGGTGGGGAGTGCGGCTGCTGCGGCCGGCCCGCAAGGGCGAGCCCTTGCGGGCCGGATCCGCTCAATTACGGGACAGCCCAGCCCTTAGCCTAGAGCGATGCACCTGAGCCTCGCGTACCAGACCGCCGAATCGCTGCTCGCGAGCATTCCCTCGCGTTGGGCGCATTCGTGCCGGGTCCTTGAGCAGGCCCGGCTTCTCGCTCCGGTGCTCGGCGCGGACGCCGATCTGGTCGCTGTCGCCGCGATCCTCCACGATGTCGGCTATGCCGCCTCCGTGGTCGACACGGGGCAGCACATGATCGACGGCGCGCGCTATCTGAGCCACCTCGGTGTCGATCCGATGGTCTGCTCGCTCGTCGCCTACCACTCCTCGTCGGAATGGGAAGTGGCCGAACTGGCCTTGTCGGCCGAGCTGGCGGTCTTCCGCCGGCCGCCGTCGGAGCTGCTGGACGCGATCACCTACTGCGACGTCACCAGCGGCCCCGACGGCACCGTCGTCGAACCCGTGTCCAGGCTCGACGAAGTGCTTCGGCGGTACGACGCGGACGACGTCGTCCACCGCGCGGTGTCAGCGGCCCGGCCCGCCTTCCTGGCCATGGTCGACCGCGTGGCCAAGCGCCTCGCCGAAGCCGGCTGCGCCTGATCAGCCGAGGTAGGGGGCCGCTTCCTCCCGGAAACCGTGAGCGAGGCGGAGCCTGGTCGTCGGGGCGATGTCCAGCGCCTCCAGTTCCTCGCGCGGTACCCACCGGACCTCGAAGGACTCGGAGCTGGCGCTCAGTTCACCTCCGACCGGCCTCGCCCGGAAGCACAGGGAGAACTCCTGACGGACCTCCCCGTCGGAGAACTCGATCACGTGCCCCGGGTCGCTGTAGGTGCCGACGAGGCCGGTGACCTCGACCTCGATGCCCGTCTCCTCAAGTACCTCGCGAACGACGGCACCTGGGAGATTCTCGCCGATCTCGAGGCCCCCGCCCGGCATCCCCCACCGGCCGTTGTCGGAGCGCCTTTCGAGAAGCAGCTCGCCGCGGTCGTTCACCACGAAGGCGGTGACGGCGGGGACGATCCGCTGGGCCTTCGGGGCACCCGGGTCGTCGAAGTAGTCGGTACGGCTCACGATGCCTGCCTCGGTAGGGGAACGGCACTCGCCCAGACCTTCTCGAAGCTGTGCTGGTAGGTCAAGACGAGCTGGGCGCCGGCGACGCGCCTCAGGTGGAGCACCGGGGTCAACGGGGCACTCACGCCATAGATCTGGGTATTGACGAGCATCTCGTCGTCGAACCTGTACAGGGAGTTGTGCAGTGTGGAGCGGTGGGATCGGAAGTCGATGCCGGGCGTGCCGTAGAGCGGGCGGTAGAGCTTAATGACCTCGCGTACCTTGTACGCGACGCCTTCGCCGATTTCCTCTTCCTCGCCCCGGCGCGCGACCTCGGCACTGTCCGGGTCGCCCAGCAGCAGACGGACGCGAACCCCCGCTCGCGCCCGTTCGACGAGCGTTCGGTGCCACCGCGGGTTCTCCGCAAGGTGGACGCCCGCATGGACAAGGACGCCGATCTCGACCGTGGCGCGCTCGGCGAGCTGGAGCCACAGCTCTGGCGGGACGGAGGAGCGGTGCGGGTAGAGGTGGACGATCTCGGCGTCCGACTCGTCCCGGCGTTGCGTCTCAGGCTTCGCGTCCGGCCAGAGATAGTCCTCGTCGATCTGCAACCTGGCCGCTGCAGCCTGCCGATGACGCCGGTACGGTTCGCGGTTCTTGAGGATCCAGCGTTCCACCGTCTTGGCGTCCACGTCGCAGTGCTCAGCCAGCTCCTTCTCCGTAACGCCTCGGATGACGAGAGCCGATCGGAGACGTTCGTTCGCCATTGCGCTCCCGAGTAGGACGTCTTGGGACGTACTGAGGCCTCAGGACGATACAGAGGACGTCCCGAGACGTCCAGCTCGGGTCTGATCATGTCCCCTTTCTGCAAGGCATTCTGAGCTCCCATCCGCTCACCCGGCTCTTCCGGACGAGCGGAATTCACCTGCGCATCCGCGGAGACTGACCATGAAGTCGCCCTCTCTCAGTGGCACGGCCGTCGCACGGCGCGAAGCTCGCGAGGAGATCAGCGGCCTGCATTCGGGCAATGGTTCGCAGCACCGGCGGGCGCGCCTCTCCAACCGCTTGGGGGCCGCGATCGAAGCGGGCTGGCTGGCCGGGAACCTCCTGGGCCTGACGTTGCTGGGCCTGCTCATCGACCACCAGTTGGACAGGTCCGAGGAACCCACCGTGGTCCTCGCCCCGGGCGCCCCGGACGCCTCGTTCACGGGAACGACCGCGTAGCCGAGCAACCGCACCCGTACACACCTTCGCGCCTTGTCAGATCTGCCGGCTGTTCGAGAAGACCGGCTGCGTCCTGGCCAAGCCGCACGAACTCACTCCGCCCTCCGTACTGGAGGACTACGAGAAAGATGTATGGAGATGACTGTACAAGCGCCCCCGCGTCACGCGGTGGTGATCGCCTCTGGTGGGCTGGACAGCACCACCGTGGCCTACTGGCTCGCCAGCGGCGGCAGCCGACTCACGCTGCTCTCCTTCGACTACGGCCAGCGGCACCGGAAGGAGCTCGACTTCGCGGTGCTGATCGCGGACCGTCTCGGGGCCCGCCACGAGGTGGTGGACCTGAGCGGGCTCGGCCGCCTGCTGTCAGGCTCGGCACTCACGGACGCCACCATCGCGGTGCCGGACGGCCACTACACCGCGGAGGGCATGCGCAGCACGGTGGTGCCGAACCGGAACGCGATCATGTTGTCGGTCGCGTTGGGTGTGGCGGTCGCCTCGGGTGCGGACGCGGTGGCGTTCGGTGCCCACGCCGGCGACCACTCCGTCTATCCGGACTGCCGCGCCGAGTTCTTCGACCGCTTCGCCGAGGTGGCCCGGGTCGGGAACGAGGGGTTCATCCCCGAGGACTTCCAGTTGCTGGCGCCGTTCATCGGTCAGACGAAGGCCGACATCGTGAGGGTCGGCGAGCAGGTCGGTGTGCCGTTCGCGGAGACCTGGTCCTGCTACCGCGGCGGCGCGCTGCACTGCGGGACGTGTGGGACGTGCACCGAGCGGATTGAGGCGTTCGAGCTGGCCGGCGTCGATGATCCGACCGTGTACGCCGCCGCGTCGTCGGGAGTGGCCCGATGAGCGGGCTCGTGCTGCCCGGCCGGTACCGGATCGCGAAGACGTTCCGGTTCGAGGCCGCGCACTTCCTGTCCAGCCTGCCGGTGGGGCACCAGTGCGCCCGGATGCACGGCCATTCCTACGAGGCCGTGTTCGTGCTCGCGGCCGACCGGTTGGTGGGGCCGGGCTTCGTCACGGACTTCGGCGATCTCGGCCCGGTGAAGAAGATGATCGACGGCACGCTCGATCACCGGGTGCTGAACGACGTCCTGCCGGTCGCGCCGACGTCGGAGAACCTCGCCGCGTGGCTGGCCAGCTGGTTCGTGGAGCAGCTGGAACCGGGGCTGCCGGGCCGGCTGGTGTCGGTTCGGGTGTCGGAAACGGCGAGCAGCTGGGCCGAGTTCGTGTTGGAGGAGCGGTGAGCCTGTCGGGCGGCAAGCTCGCCGGCGGCAGGGGGCTGCTGGTGGCGGAGTGCTTCGGGCCGACGCTCCAGGGTGAGGGCCCGAGCTGCGGGCAGCAGGCTCTGTTCGTGCGGCTGTCGCGGTGCAACCTGCGCTGTCCGGGGTGCGACACCCCGGAGACGTGGGACTGGTCGCGGTTCGACCCGCGCGAGGTTTCCACCCGCATCGGTGTCGAGGACCTCGCAGCGTGGGTGATGTCCTGGTTGTCGCGGCTGGTGGTGGTGACCGGGGGCGAGCCGCTGCTCCAGCAGGACGCGGTCGTCGACCTGGTGCGACTGCTTCCGGGGCGGCGGGTGGAGGTGGAGACGAACGGGACCATCAGCCCGCGGCCCGGGTTGGTCGAAGCGGTGTCCGGGTTCAACGTCTCGCCGAAGCTGGAGGCCTTCGCCGCGCCCGGCGACCGGCGGATCAACCCGGAGGCGCTGCGGGCGTTCGCGGCTTGCGACAAGGCCCGGTTCAAGTTCGTCGTACGCGAGGCCGGCCAGCTCGATGAAGTCGCCTCCCTGGCGGAGGAGTTCTCGTTCCCCGAGGTGTGGATCATGCCGGAGGGCACGAGCAGCAAAGCGGTGCTCGGCGGGATGCGGGCGCTGGCGGACGAAGTCCTGGCCCGGGGCTGGAACCTCACGCCGCGGCTGCACACGCTGCTCTGGGAGGACGAGCGTGGCCGCTGAGAACAGCAAGGTGCCTGAGCGGCGCGGTCGTTCCGGCTCCCCGAGGCCGCTCGTGTTGGGTAGCGGCCAAGCACTCGGTGCGGAGGGGAGCGGGATCCTGCATGCCGCTCAGGCACATCCCACTATAGCCAACTCCCTTGCACTACGCGCCCATTCGCTGATGCCGTTCCTCGTCGAAGTCCGGCATCTGAAGAGGGCGGCACGTGCCTGCATGCGCCGCGCCGGCGCCCCAGGGGCCGACGGGATGAGCTGGGCCCAGTTCCGGCAGGACCTCGGCGGCCGGCTGAAGGCTCTGGCCGAGGAACTGCGAGCCGGCTCCTGGACTCCGAGCCCGGTGCGCGAGGTCGAGATCACCTCGTACACCGGCAAGACGTTCGTATCCGTGATCCCGACGGTGGCGGACCGGGTCGTGCAGCGGGCGATGCGCAACGCCGTCGAGCCGGTCCTGGAGCAGCGGGCGTTCGCCGACTGGGTCTCGGGCTATCGGGCCGGGCGCAACCGGATCTCGGCACTGCGCGACGCCGACCGACACCTGCGTGAGGGCTGCCGGTGGGTCGTGGACGTGGACGTGCGCAGGGTGTCGGAAGGATCGAGCGCGACCAAGGTCACCGGCTGGCTGGCCGAGCACGTCGCGGACGGCTCGTTCCTGCGCCTGTTCGAGCGGGTGCTGGAACCGCTGCCCTTCCCGATCATGCCGGGGACGGCGCTGGCGCCGCTGCTGATCAACCTGCGTCTGTCCCGGGCGGACGCACGGCTGGCCGGGTACCGCGTCGTGCGGTTCGCGGACAACTACTGCGTCTTCTGCGACGGCGCCGAACAGGCCGGCGAGGCCCTCGAAGCCGTCACCAAGGCGTTGGCCTGCTGCGGACTGTGGCCCAACCTCGCCAAGTCGAAGGTCTGGGCCGGGGCGAACGCCGAAGACCTGTTCCTGATCGCCGGATGAGAGGGCGAGCGATGACCGCGAATTTGGCCGGACGCTCGTTCGTCTGGGTGCCGGTGGCGGGTGGAACGTGCCTGTTCGGCGACCGGCGGAAGCCGGTGAAGGTGGCCGACCTGGAGTGGACGGCCACACCGCTGACGCCCTTCCAGCTTGGGCTCGGGTCGGACCACCGGCCGCTGGTCGCAGTGGCCCATGCGCAGGCGGCCCGGATCGCGGCCGACCTGGGCGGCCGGCTGCCGCTGTCGAAGGAGTGGGAGTGGGCGGCCTCCGGCGTCGAGCGCCGTCTGTACCCGTGGGGCGGCGAGGAGCCGGACGAATCGCGAGCGAACCTACGTGGCGCCTGCGGACGACCCACCCCCGTGACCTCCCATCCCCACGGGCGGACTCCGAGCGGCCTGTGGGACATGGCGGGTAACTGCTGGGAGTGGACGTCGTCGGCCACGATCGGCGACGGCTTCGTGATCCGCGGCGGCTCCTACAACTCACTGCCGCTGTATGCGAGGTGCACGTTCCTGAACGCCGCGCCCGCCGAGCTCGCCTCGCCTGGGATCGGCTTCAGGGTGGTGAGAGCGGCGTGATCGGCGACCTCGTGATCGCGGGCTGCTCGCACCGCAAGGCGCCGGAGTCCCGGCCGCTGCCCGCCCTGGAGCGGTACACCGGCGGCATCGCCCCGCAGCTGAACGCCCGCTTCGCCGGGCACCGCGAGGCCCGCACCCGAATCCGCTTCCTGTCCGCCGCCTACGGCCTGGTCCGGGCGGACGACCTTCTCGCGCCCTACGACCAGCGGCTCGACGCCGGCCTCGCCCGGCAGCTACGCCCGGTGGTAGCCGAACAGATCCGCCGCGACTTCACCGCCAACGGCGCCCCACGGCGGGTGCTACTGGTCCTCGAACCCGACTACCTGATCCTGCTCGCCGATCTCCTGGCCCTGCCGGAGCGCCCGGCCCTGCACTGGATCTCCGACCCTCGCGGCTGGCCGCAGGCCGCCGCCGTGCTCGACGAATGGAGGTGGCCATGATGCACACCAGCCTCGCGGACACGCTCGGGACCCAGGCCAACGCCCACCGGTACTTCACGACGGACTTCACCGCGCGAACCGGGGTGGGCTGGCACCAGCCCACCCCCGCGGGTGCCAGCGCCGGCCGACGACTGTCCGTCGTGATCCCCGCCCGCAACACCGCCTACGCCCTCCCGGCGGTGCTGGACGCGCTCGGCGCCCAGCAGCACGCGGCCGCGGTGGAGGTGATCCTGGTCGACGACGCGTCCACGGACGAGACGTTCGACATCGCCCGCCGGCACCCGGCGGTCACCACCGCGGTACGCCTGGCCGAGCGACGCGGCTCGGCCGCGGCGCGCAACACCGGGGCCCGCCTCGCCCAGGCCCCGACCGTGCTGTTCGTCGACGCGGACATGGTGCTGCCCTCCCACGTGATCGCCGACGTGGCCGCACGGGCCTCCGACGACACCGTGCTGACGGGGTTCCGGCACAACGTCCCCTGCCAGGCGGCGCCGTGCAACGGGGTGCGGCTGCCCGACGGGCCTCCGCTCCTGGCGGCCGACCACCGCGTCATCTGGACACCACCGGTCGGCAAGGTCCTGCCGTACTCCGGCATCACGCTCACCGAAGAGCTGGACGGGCGACCGCTGGACGCCACCGACGACTTCCAGAACCTCGGCTACGGCCGGTTCTACTACGACTGGGACCTGCCGAGGATGGCAGTCACCGCGCTGCTGGCCGTGCCTCGCCAGCAGCTGGTGGACGTCGGAGGCTTCGACGAGGAGTTCGGCGCGCTGGGCTGGGGCATGGAGGACACCCACCTCGGCGCGGCCCTGATCGCCGCCGGCTGCCTCGTCATCCCGCTGCGCCAGGCCGTCGGCTTCCACCTCGACCCGTCGGACGCCGCCGCCCAATGGCAGGCCAAGCTCGCCACCTGGCCCGCCACGCTCGCCCGCTACCGCCACCTGCTGTCCCTGCCCGCACCCGCCGGACAGGTCCGCGCCTTCGCCGCCACTGCCGACAAGCACCTGACCGACGCCGAGGTGATCACCCGATGATCCGTACCTTCGCCGCCGCCACGTTCGACGACGCCACCGTCGTTCACGACCCGGCGGTCGGCACCAACCACCTTCCGCCCCAACCGCTCCCGAGTGGCTGCGTCGCCCTGGACGACCAGCAGGTCGCTGCCTGGCCCCTGGCCGACCCGGCCGCCCTCGCGCTCGACTACCCGCTGAGCATGTGCTGGTCCCCGATCGTGCGCTGCAACCTGGCCTGCCCCCAGTGCCTCGACGACAAGACCGTGCGCGAGTCCACCCAGGCCGAACGGCGCGCCCTCGTGCGCCACATCGCCGCCTCGGGCGTCCTGGGCGTCGACATCTCCGGCGGCGAACCGCTGCTGCTGCGCGAACTGCCCGACCTCGCACGGGCGATCCGCAGCCGGGGCACCAGCGTGGTCAGCTGCACCACCAACGGCTGGCACCTCGCCCGCCGAGCCCGGGCACTCGCCGGCGCCCTCGACGCGATCCGGGTCTCCCTCGACGGCGCCACCGCGGCTACCCACGACACCTGGCGCGGCCAGGACAGCTACCGGCGCGCCATCACGGGCATCCGCGCCGCCGTCGCCGAAGGCCTGTTCGTCCAGCTCCAGATGGTCCTCATGCAGGCCAACAAGCACGAGGCCCAGGAGCTGTTGAACCTCGCCGCCCAGCTCGGCGCCGGCGGGGTGTCCTTCCTCCAGATGCTCCCCATCGGCGACGGCGCCGCACTCGCCGCCGAGCAGATGCTCACCGACGACCAGGCCCAGGAGACCGTCGGCCCGCTGACCGTCCCGGCCGGCGTCCGGGTCCGGCTGCGCACCCGGCACAGCGCGGGCGGCTTCACGGTCCTGCGCGCCGACGGCTTCGCCTGGCGCAACACCCGGGGCGCCACCGGCATCTCCGCGTTCGTCCCCGTCACCGGCCCGGCCGACCTCCGCCTGCCCACCTCCGGGAGCAGCTCATGACCAACGCCCCCTACCCTGCGCGGCGGGTCTTCGCCCGGCGGATTCCGTTCGCGCCGACGCGCTACCAGTGCTTCGACGCGGCCCGGTTGCTCGCCGAGTCCGTCGTCGGCATCGAACCGGCGGTCGGCTGCGTGATCGGCATCGCCTCCGGCGGCATCGAGCCGGCCCGGATTATGGCCGACTACCTGAAAACGCCCTTTCACGCCGTCACCGCCCGGCACAACACGAGCGACGCCTTGTTCCAGAAGGCCACCGGCGACGTCCGGGTCCTCCTCCCGGACACGCTGCCCGCCCGCTTCACCGGCACGGTGCTCCTCGTCGACGACATCATCGGCACGGGAGCGACGTTCGCTGCCGTCACCGACGCACTACACCATCTGCTCGCCGACAATGCCACGATCATGACGGCGGCGCTGTTCCGCAACCGCGGCTGCCCGCAGAACCCCCACCGGTGGGCCTGGACCGTCAACGACTGGGTCGTCTTCCCCTGGGAGATCCAGCCGCAGGGCCAGACCCAGCCCGTCCCGGCCCTGCGGCGGGTGAACTCCCGGTGATCACCGCCGCCTCCTCCCGAGGCGTCCTGCTGGTCCTCGTCTCCTGGACCCCGGACGCCCCGGCCGGCATCGAACGCGCGACGGCGGCCCTGGCCCTCGGCCTCGCCCAAGGCGGCCACCGGCCCGTCATCGCCACCGCCGCGCCCCAGCCCGAGAGCCCCGGTCTTCCCGGCGTCGCCATCGCGCACCTGCGCCTCGATGACGTGCGCTTCCCCTGCGACGACGACGTTCTGCGGCGCGCCATCACCTACCAGGACAGCAGGCTGACCCGGCAGATCCGAGACCTGATCACCGAACACCGCATCGACACTGTCCTGTTCTGCGACGCCCTGTGGGGGCTCGGTCGCCTGCGCGGACATCCCCGGTCACGTCCGCCGTGCGCTCGCCGCCCACGTCAAGCCGCACGTCCTCGACGCCGGACCCGCACTCGCCCGCGCGACCCGCGTCCTCGTGCCCTCCCCGGTCGTCCGCGACGAACTGGCCGGCTGGGGCCCGCGGAACCTGCGCGTCGTCCCTAACGCACTCATGACCGACGCCTCGGCAGCCCCGCCCACGCCGTCCCGCCGCGAGCAGCTGCGCCGCCAAGGCCCGGTACGCGTCCTCGCACGGCTCGGAC
The DNA here is from genome assembly GCF_042887525.1 of Kitasatospora sp. NPDC057936. Classification (NCBI taxonomy): domain Bacteria; kingdom Bacillati; phylum Actinomycetota; class Actinomycetes; order Kitasatosporales; family Streptomycetaceae; genus Kitasatospora; species Kitasatospora sp. NPDC057936. Next base: position 14,812 of record NZ_JBHVPD010000045.1, on the reverse strand, counting down.
CGGAAAAAGGCGTACTCGATTTCCTGGAGGCCGCCGCCGACTGGAACCGGCCCGTCGAAGTGGCCCTCGCCGAAGCAGGATTCGAGAACACCGTCGGCTCGCAGTCCGAGCTCCTCGAACGCTGCCGCCGACCGGCGGCCCGCACTCCGAACGTCCTTCTGCTCGGCGGGCTGGCCTGGGACGAGGTACTGCCGTGGCTCGCCGGGGCAGCGGTGGTGATCGTCCCCAGCCTGAAGGAGACCTTCGGCCTGGTGGCCCTGGAAGCCATGAGCGTCGGCACCCCGGTGGTCGCCTACCGGATCGGCAACCTGCCCGCGCTGATCGAACCGACCGGCCACGGCGACCGTCTGCTCGTCGAGCACGACGACGGCCCCGCCGCCCTCCACAAGACGGCACAGACCCTCCTGGAAGATGACATACTGTATGCCGCGACTACACAGACCGTGTATCGGAGAGCGGCCGAGTTCCAGCCGCGCCGAATCGCTGAACTCTTTCTAGAGGCGGTGTCGTGATGCCCAAAAACCCCGCAACCCCTGCCCCGTTGCTGCTCGTCGACGGCTTCAACCTTCTGTGGGCCGGCACCTTCGGCTTTCCCGCACCGATCTTCTCCCGTGACAAGTCCCGTGAGCTGACCGGCCTGTTCGCCTTCTTCGCCCTGCTGCGCGCCGCGATCCGTGACGACCTCGACGTCGCACAGCCCGAGGTCCTGGTCGTCTTCGACGGCGAGTACGGTACCGCCGACCGCGTGGCCGCCGACCAGGGCTACAAGGCGAACCGGGAGGCGACGCCGGAGGCGCTCAAGCCGCTGCAGTTCCTCGCCCCGGTGAAGGACGGCCTGGACGCGTACGGGATCCGGTGGGTCGAGGTCGACGACGCCGAGGCCGACGACGTCATCGCCACCCTCGCCACCCGGGCCGCCGCCACCCGGCCGGTCCTGATCATGTCGCGGGACATGGACTTCTACCAGCTCCTCGACGACGACGTGCGGATCCTCAACCGCTTCCGCAAAGCCTCCCAACGCATCATCACCGCCGACGAGGTTCTCACCCGCTACGGCGTCACCCCCGCCCAATGGCCGGCCTTCCGCGCCCTGACCGGCGACAAGTCCGACAACATCCCCGGCCTCCGCGGCATCGGCCCGAAGGTCGCCGCCACCCTGCTGCGAGACGGCATGCCACTGCACGACCTGCCCGGCTCCGGGCGCCTCACCGGCGCAAAAGGCGCCGCCATCACCATCGCATGGGCCGACGTACTCCGCTGGGAGACGATGATCACGGTACGCCGCGACCTCGACGTCCCCGTCGCCCTTCGCGACGTGGCGAGCCCGCAGCTGCCCAAGCCCGCCGACGTCGTCGAGAAGCTGGGGCTCTGGTGACCGCCGCGCTGCCCGGATCGGTCCTGGCGGCCTTCGCCCACCCCGACGACGCCGAGCTGTGGGCCGGCGCAACCCTCGCCCACCACTCCAAGCACAACGCGGTCACCATCGCCGTCCCGCACCACGACGACGTCCGAGACGCCGAGGCCCGCAGGGGCGCAGCCGTCCTCGGCGCCGGCCTGCGCCAGGTCCCCCGGCTTGACCACGCCACCGTGCAGCAACTGCTGCTGGAGACACGGCCGGACATCGTCATCACCCACCCACTCAACGACGTCCACCCCGAGCACCGGGCAGTCGCCGCCGCCGTGCTCGCGGCCGTCCCCGAGCCCCGCATCGCCACCGGCCGCCCGACCCGCCTCTACACCTGCGACACCTACAACTCGCTCACCCTCGACGGCCCGGTTCGCGCCGACGTGATCGTGGACGCGACCACGACCTTCGACACCAAGTTGACCGCGTTGCGCGTGCACGCGAGCCAGCCGATCGAGCAGCACTTCGGCCCCATGGCCGAGACCCTCGGCCGGCTCTGGGGTGCCCGCATCGGCACCCGGTACGCGGAGGCGTTCACCGCCGTGCCGATCCTCGGCTGCCTGCCCGGCGCCACCCACCTCTGACACACCGCACTTCGCGACCCCGTCAACCCACCCCAAGGGGACGATCAGTGACGTCCATACCCGTCCAAGCTCAACGCCGCCCCATCGACCACCAGCGCGTCGCGGAGCTGACCCGCGAGCTGCTGCTCGCCCTCGGCGAGGACCCCGACCGCGACGGCCTCAAGGACACACCCCGCCGAGTCGCCGACTGGTGGGCCGAGTTCCTCGACCACGACCCCGGCAGGCTCGACACCGCCTTCGCCCAGGAAGGCCAGTACGGCGACTTCGTCCTGCTGACCGGCATCGAGGCATGGAGCATCTGCGAGCACCACCTGCTCCCCTTCCGCCTCGACGTCTCCATCGCCTACGTCCCCGACACAGCCGTCCTCGGCCTGTCCAAACTGGTGCGGCACCTCCAGACCCACACCCACGCCCTCCAACTCCAGGAACGCATCACCAACGACGTCGCCCACGACATCGCCAAGTCCGCCGGCACCGACGACGTCGCCGTCTACACCATCGGCGAGCACCTCTGCATGAGCATGCGCGGCGTCAAGGCCACCTCTGTACGCACCACGACCATGTGCCGGCTCGGCCGCACCGAGAGCGATCCCGACCTGGCCGCTCGCATCGAACGCCTCGCCCTCCCCGCCCGCCCATAGCCACCTCCCACCCGCACGCCACCACCACCCGTCCCTCGCCCTTCAGCCCCCGGACGGCCTGCTCCCCGAGCTCGACCGGCTCTGGATCGTCCCCGCCCGCCAAGGGCAATCCCCGCGCGTGCAGGGCCGACTTCGGGGGCAGGTCGAGCTTCTCGGCGTCGGCGAGGCAATCCCCGCGCGTGCAGGGCCGACTTGGTGCCGACGGCGCGGATCGACACCGGGGCGGAGCAATCCCCGCGCGTGCGGGGCCGACACCTGCAGCCGTCGGGTGACCGCCGCGTGGCTGGAGCAATCCCCGCGCGTGCAGGGCCGACGCGGTCGCGGTCAGGGCGGAGATCCCGGCCCCGGAGCAATCCCCGCGCGTGCGGGGCCGACCTGGGGCAGCAGTACTACGTCCAGGCGCTGAAGGAGCAATCCCCGCGCGTGCGGGGCCGACTCGTCGTCATCGTCGAAGTCGTCGTCAATGTCGGAGCAATCCCCGCGCGTGCGGGGCCGACTCGCCCGGAGCACCGTGGATGCCCTCGCGCACGGAGCAATCCCCGCGCGTGCGGGGCCGACGGGCGCGCGGGATCCAGCAGGTCGGGAACACCGGAGCAATCCCCGCGCGTGCGGGGCCGACGTCGCTGTCCGGTACCTGCTGTTCCACGCCGAGGAGCAATCCCCGCGCGTGCGGGGCCGACGGCTATGCAACGGATCACTCTCATGGCGGCCGGGAGCAATCCCCGCGCGTGCGGGGCCGACCGGGCGACCTGGGCGGCGATCTCTGCCGGGTCGGAGCAATCCCCGCGCGTGCGGGGCCGACGCCATGGACATCCCGGGCAGCCAGCCCGAGCTGGAGCAATCCCCGCGCGTGCGGGGCCGACCTTTGCCCCAGCTAAGCCGGGCCGACCCTACCGGAGCAATCCCCGCGCGTGCGGGGCCGACTGCAGGGACTGCGACGACTACGGCGTCGGGACGGAGCAATCCCCGCGCGTGCGGGGCCGACTCCCCAGGTCACGATGACTCCTCTCACAGGCCCGAGCAATCCCCGCGCGTGCGGGGCCGACGCCACATCGAGCGCTTTCGCGCCGCGCGCCACAGAGCAATCCCCGCGCGTGCGGGGCCGACCGGGGCCGGGACGGGCCGGAGACCGACGGCGGGGAGCAATCCCCGCGCGTGCGGGGCCGACCCCAAGGGCGCCCAGATGATGGCCTGGACCATGGAGCAATCCCCGCGCGTGCGGGGCCGACACTTCATGACCTGCGGGTTTAGCGGCGTGAGCGGGCCGAGAGAATCAGTCCGTCGAAGTCGACGGGCTTCCAGCGGTCCTTGCCAGCGGTGCGGACGGTCCAGCCCTGTTCGTTGGTTGCGGGTTCGACGAGGACAGCTTGGCCGTCTCCGATGCGGGTGGCGAGGAGGTCCCAGAGGCGGTCGCGGATGCGGCGGCTGGGGGTGCCGACGAAGACGCCGGCGTTGACTTCGACCATCCAGCGGGTGAGGTGTCCGCGTAGACCTTCGGGGGCTGCGATAAGGATGATGACGGTCATGGGCTGCTCGTGTCCTCGGTGAACTCCGGGCCGATGATGGCCAGATGCTCGTCGCCCATTCCCGGGTCGGTAACAGTGGCCGCCCCGGGGCCCTCGGTGTCGGACCAGTTAACGCCGCCCTGTACTGTGCCGACGCGTTCGTCCCAGAGTTCGTTGACCTCGACGTCGGGCATGTCGGTGCCGTCCGGACTCAAGAGCGCCTTGACGTCGTGGACGATGCGGCCCAGCAGCTTGTCCTGGGCGATCCGGTCACGCAGGCCGAGGCGGGCGTCTCGTTCCTCGGTGTGGCCCTGCTTGGCAAGGTCGAAGGCGAGGGGGATGGTGTATTCGGCCTTGTAGAGGTCGGCGATGTCGAGGACGAACGACGTGGCCAGTCCGGTGTGGACGAAGCCGAGGCCGGGGCTGGCGCCCAGACCGGTGATGACGGCGTGGCAGATCCCGTAGAGCGCGGCGTTGGCCGCCGACAGGAGGCGGTTGAGGTCGTCGCCTGCGGCGTAGGCGTCGCCGGCCTTGTAGACGCGGCCGTTCCAGGGGACGGCGGTCCGGCGTGATTCGGCCTGGTAGAGCTTGCGGATGCGAGCGCCTTCGCGGCCGCGCAGCTGTTGCATGGTGGCGGCGCTGACGTCCTCGCCCGGGAACCGCATGCGGTACATGGCCCGTGCGACGGCGAGGCGTTCCTTGGTTCGACTCACCAGCCAGGCCTGGCGATTGAGGAGGGCCGCGCCACGACTGGGGCCGAGGCCGGCAGCGTACATGCGCACGCCTTGCTCCCCGACCCAGCACATGGTGGTGCCGGAGTCGGAGAGCAGGTTGACCGCGCCGTGGGTAATGCGGGTGCCCGGACCGAGGAGCATGACAGCGACCATGGCAGCGGGGACGCGGACGGTCTCGCGCTTGTTGATGACGACGACGGCGTTCTCGTCACGGTCGATGTGGCTGCGCTCTACATAGACACTGGAGACACGGTCGGCGAGGCGGTGCAGGTCGTGCGGGTGGGCTTTCCACCAGATGTCGGCCATCGGTCAGCAGGCGCCGGGGAGCAGCGGAGCGAGGGTGAGCAGGCCGCAGCCGTACGCCTTCGAGGGGCCGATCCCGCCGAGCAATGCGGCCTGCAGGAGACCGGGGTCGGTGATGCGCAGGTGGCCTTCGAAGGTGGCGGTGGTGAGGGTCACGGAGTTGCGGGTGCCGGGCTTGGTGAAGGTGGTGCGGTTGCGGTCGGTGATCCGGACTTCCCGAGCGATGGGCGGGACCTCGCCGTGACGTTCGGTGGCGGGCAACTCGAGGCCGGGTGCTGGTTTGTCGGTCCGTGCCTCAGGGATCGTGAATCCCCAGCGCTCGGTGCGCTCCAGGAACCAGACGAGCTGGTGGGCGGCGGTGCGGTGGGCCATGCGGTAGGAGCGGTGGTGGAGCTCGGCCGCCGTCTTGGTGCGGTGCGGGCTCGCCTTGTCGGGCTTGGATGTGTTCTGGACGGGGCTGGCCTTGAGCCGGAAGGCGAACTCGCGGCCGATGGCGAGCTGGGCGAGCAGCGGGCTGTAGTCGCGGATCGCGTAGTGCTCGCCTTCGGCGTCGGGCCATCCTGCCTGTTCGACGACGTGGGTCCAGTCGGGTTTGGAGGGGGTGAGGACGAGCAGCATGGGGCGGCGGGGGTGGTCGGCGTCCAGGCGCCACAGGATCCGGTCGCCGGGGGCGGTGTCGGGGATTCCGGCCATGACGGCGCCGTGCAGGGAGCGGGGGTTGGCGAGCAGGGTGCGGCTGGCGGCGCGCAGGGGGTTGATGCGCACGCGGGAGAGGTAGGTCATCGGGTCACCAGCCCAGCAGGGCGAACGGGTCGTGGGTCGGTCGGGCATCGTCAGCAGTCGTGGCGGATGAGGGCAGGCCGGTGGGGACGCTGAGCCAGGCGTGGCGGATCCGCCGCGTGGTGAAGCCGCGTTCGCGGGGTGCGAAGGACAGCGGAACATCCTGCAGGGTGCCATCGCCGAGTGGGTCGTCGAAGGTCGCGGCCAGGTCGATCAGGTGCGGGGAGGACGGCTCCGGACCACGCTGGGCCTGTCGGCGGTAGGCGTTCTTGGCGGCCTCACCCGCTTGCCACGGCTCCTGGGCGAGAACGTCCTCGAGCGTGCCGTCGCGTACCGTCCCGAGGGCGATCGGCTGTGTGGGGACGCAGGAGCGTCGGCCGAGGGCGAGGGGGAAAGCCGGGTGGCGGACGGCCTCGGCGAGTGTCGTGACGAGGGCGACCGGGCCCTGGACGGCGGCGACGAACACCGCGTCCTGGAGGTAGTAGCGGTGGGTGACGTGGGTGTCCTTGGCCGGGGAGGTCGGCTTCTGGAGGCCCTTCGCGTTGACGCCGGCCTGCGGCAGCGGCCGGCCCCGGTAGTCGCTGACGGTGTGGTAGTCGCGAATCAGGGTCCCGGGCTGGTCGATACGCACGCCCAGCCGAAGGCGGACCAGGTTGGTGATGTCCTTTTCACGGGGGTATCCCGCTGCGGCGGCGAGCAGCCCGACGACGCCGGACTTGGTCGGCTGGGGCGGGGTGTCGCGGCGGTTGAAGGCGCTGTGCTCGCCCCAGGACTGCAGGGGCCCGGCAAGGCGCAGCACGAGGACCGCCTGGTCCTGCTCCGGGGTCGGAGCCGGCTCGGGGGTGGGGTCGGCGAGCATCAGTTGCTGTTCACCCGCTCGGTGAGGGCGGTGCGCAGGCCGTCGCGCAGCTCGGCGAAGGTGCGGTTCTTGCCGAATGCCTGCCCCAGCTTTTGGCCGGTTTCGTCGGTGTCGTTGGCGAGGGTGTGGCAGACGGCGACGTAGGGCGGGGTGTCGCCCCACTGGTCGGTGGCGGTGGCGAATTCGGTGGCGAGGCGGCGTGCGGACTCGGCGACGATACCTCGGCTGGCCGGGACGGGGTTCTCGTAGGCGGAGACGAGGTTGACGGGCTGGTCGGTGCGGACGACGACGGCGACGAGGCTGGGGCGGGTGCGGTGGGCGAAGGAGTTGCCGTAGCCGGTGGGCATGGAGCGGGCGAAGGAGTCGACGAAGAGGTCGACGGCGTCGATGGTGGCCTTGTCGTCGCCGAGGTTGTCGTGCAGCTGGTGGAGGCCGACGGTGGCGTAGCGGTAGAGGGTGGCGGAGTTGAAGCCGATGGTGCCGATCATGCCGGCGCCGGTCTCGTCGGCGCTGTTCTCGTCGTCGACGGCCGTGTAGTAGTCGAATTCGAGTTCGGTGGCGTGGGTGGAGATGGCGTGGGCGACCTGGGTGGCGGCGTCGACGTTCAGGCCGGGGATGTCGGCGACCATGCGGCCGAAGAGGGCGACGTCGGCGGGGTGTCCGGTCTGCAGCTGCTCGCGTACCGGAAGGGTCTTGACGGCCTCGTCGAGACCCTTGCCGTCGAGGGCGGCGAGGTCGGCGGCGCTGCTCGCGACGAGGTCGATGATGCCGTCCAGCTGGCGGCGTCCGTAGAAGAGGAGGTAGGCAGTGTCGCCTTCCTTCTTGCCCGCGGAGATGCCGGTCGACTTGATCAGGGCGCCGGCGATCCGCTGGGCGTCCTCGGCGTCGATGCCGGTGCGCTCGGCGATGCCCTTGGCGAGCTGGGCGGCGATTCGCTTGGTGCGGGTGGCGAGGTCTTGCGGGTCGCGGCTTTCGGCGAAGTGGATGCGGGTGGCGCGCTTCCAGGCCTGGGAGGAGACGCGGGAGCGGCGCTTGCCTCCGAAGTAGGCCTCCTTGGGGTTGCCGTTGTCGTCCCGGTTGAGGTTGGCCGGCGGGACGGTCTGCAGGATGTGCACGTCGATGTAGAGGCGGTCGGTCATGCGCTACTCCCTCGGGGATGGTGGTTCCTGTGGTGGTTGGGCCGCGGTTGCGGAGCTTCGCAGGTGCCGTCAGCCGGCGGGCGCCGTGTCCTTCCACGCCTGGTAGCCGATGGCCCACTTGAGGCGGATCTGCGGGCGTCGGTCGGTGCTGTGCCAGGCCTGGATGTCGGCCATCAGGTGGTTGTAGTCCAGCGGCTGACCGACGGTGCGCAGCTGGGTGATCAGGCCTCGCAGGTGGACCAGCAGTGCGGACACGCTGGTCGCATTGGCGAGCTGGGCGACCCGGGTGTCGAGCGCCTCCTCGCTGAACTTTCCGCTTCGGCGCAGGGCGCGCATCGCCTCGCCGAGCTTGACGCCGCGCCGGTGCATCGGCTTGGACTGGCTCTGTTGGTGGAGGCCGTAGAGGGCCAGGGCGGCGTGTTCGGCCTTCTGTTCGTCGGAGACTTCGTCGCGCAGCGCGAGGACGTCGTTGACCTCGCAGCTGTAGAGCGGCCACATCTTGGGGCTGTCCATGACGGGCCGTCCGAGGCCGGAGCGCAGGGCGGCGAGGTCCTCGCCCGGGGGCCGGTACGGCTGCTTGGTGCGTTGGTCGGTACGCCATGTGTGGTCGGGGCCGGTGAACTTGTCCCAGTACCGGCGCGGTTTGGCCGCGACCTTCTGCTCAGTCGTCAAGGTCCGCTCCAGGGTCGGATTCGGGGTCGAGGGTGGTGGCAGTCTCGGCCGCCCGGGCGGCGGCCGCTTCCCGCCGGGCGTCGGCGTACCGGGGGAGGATCTCGTCGACCTGGCGCCGGAAGTTGGCGCCAGCGGTACCGAGTCGGTAGGCGAGCGTCTTGCCCGCCTTTCCGGGCTGGTCGAGGGTGCGGCCGCCGAAGGTGCCGGCGGGCGCGGCCAGCAGGAGCGTGTTCGCCGCATCCCGCGCGTGGCGGTGGGCGACTTCCTCCCATGCCAGTCGGCCCTTCTCCAGGGCGTCCTCGTCGGTGCCGGCGTCGCGGACGCCGGCGAGCAGGCGGCGGACCAGCGGGTCGAGGGTGTGCAGGAGGAGTTCGCCGGGGCGCTGGCCCTTGTCCCAGGGGATGGGGTCGGTGCCGGCGGCCCGGCGCAGGTCGGCGGACAGGTTGTTGACGGCCTTCGCGAGGCGTTCCGCCTGCTCGGCGACGTCCAGGAGGAGTTGGTGGGCTTCGCTGTCCTGGTGGAGGGCGAGCAGGGGGAGGGGGATGGCGTCGTGGATGATGTCTTCGACGATGGCCGACTGGGTGCCGTAGACCATGCCGAAGGTCTCGACCTGCAGCCGGTAGTCGGCGGGGAGTTGGCCGTCCTCCTGCAGGGCGCTGATCTGGTCGAGCAGGATGCTGGTCTCGAAGCCGTCGGTGCTCTGGCGTGTCGGAGCGAGGAGGGCTTCCAGGCCGCGCCAGGCGGCCTTGCCCTGGGTGTGGCGGCGCGGCCTGCGTTCGGGCAGCGCCGAGGCGGACTTCTTGGCGGGGGCTGTGAAGATCCAGGCGGTGTGCGGTTCCAGTTCGGACATGGGCGTGAGTCGGTCGCCGGCGCCGATGACCACCCGGGAGACCTTCAGTTCGCCGCCCTCGTCCTGATGCGGGATGAGTCGGATCCGCCGTGCCTGCCACGTCCACAGGTCGATGAGGCCCTCGGCCGCGCGTGGCTTCCACCCGGGGCCGTGCGGGCCGCGCAGCCACTGCGGGACCCCCAGGGCCCCGGCAGGGGTGACCGGGAGGTTCAGCAGGAGAGTCTCGTACAGCGTGCGCCCGGTGGGGACGATCACCCCGAGCTGGCCGAGCGGACCGGTGGGGTTCCCGGTCGTCTTGCCCGCCTTGACCTGGGGGTCGCCGACGACTCCGGTCTTGATCGCCGCCGTGTCCCAGCAGTGGGCGTGCAGGAGCCAGTGGGTGGCCTGGGCCGGGGTCAGGTCGAGCGGGTCCGCGTCGGTGCGGCTGGCGAACAGCGGGACGTTGTTGCCGCTCGCCGCGGTCGCGACCAGGGCGGCGGAGCCCTTCGTCTCGTCCTTGGCAGTCCGTAGTCCGGCGACCTGCCCGAACGGGGCGACCGGATCGAACAGGTCGAACCTCGCACGGTGCTCGCCGAGGTAGGTCCCGAGGTCGCCGAGCTCAGCCGGTGTGAACCTTCCCTGCGCGAACCGCTCACCCTTCTCCCGCAGGGTCTGGGGTGCACCGGTGGCGTCGGCGACGACGGGTAGAAGGACCTGGCGTAGGACGGCCGGGAGCTGGGTCGAGAACTCGACGACGAGGCCCTCGAGCTCGTGTGCCCGGGCCATGGCCTCTGCGATCCCCAGCGTCACGGGCGGCCCGCCGCCGACGGGCCGTGCCGTCAGCCACGGTTTTTCGGCAAGGTTGTACCCAGGCACGCGCTGTTCTCCCAACTGGCCCTGTTTAGAGCTTGGTTCGGGTTCATCGTGGCATTGCCGGAGGCCCTCTGTGGGGCTAATGCTTAAACTGCCCCTCGGCCCCGCGGACAGCCTGCGCGGGGATGGCCCCTGGCCGTGTTTGCGAGCCTCACCTGGCTGCAAGTCGGCCCCGCGGTCGCGGGGTTGGGGCCGTGTTGGCGGAGCCGGCAGGCTGTCGGCTCCGCCCACGCGCCCTACCGGAACGGGCGCCCTCCACTGACCACAAGTCCGAGCAGATCGTCATAGCGCAGCCGAAAGTCACCGAGAACCGCAGCACCGTTCTCGTCGAGCTCGAGCGCCAGAGCGTGCCGCAGCCACGGATGATCACGCCAGCCCGGCAGCGGCCTCAGCGCCTGCTCGGCCGCCTCGGTGAGGGACGCGGGCAGGCGCACCGTGCCGGCGAGCACGTCGTCCACTACCTCGGCCGCGACCTCGCCGTTCGGCCCGAGCCTGCGCCCTGTCACCGCGCGGAAGCCATCACCGCTGCGGCGTACCAGGACGACCTCGACGCTCCGGTCACCGTCGCGAACGAGCGCCTCGAACTGCCCCTCCGCAAGGGTGCCTTGGCCGCCGTAGTGCAGTCCGGCCAAGGTCTGGGATCCGTGTTCGCCCGCACGCGTGAGCAGGTACTGCGCAGCCTCGTCCCGCCGCTTCTGCTGGCGTACCTCCCACTCCTGCCGGGCCTGTGCCTCCGCTTCTGCCCAGCTGGCGGGAACGACCGGATGGGTGCCGTAGACCCGCGCCACCAGCTCGGGCACCTGCCCGGGGATGTCCCACTGCCCGCCCGCGGCGCTGGTTACCTCGGCCGCCGTGCGCAGCAGGAGGTACCGCCCGTAGATCTTCTCGGAGGCCCGCAGGATGTGCGGCGGGCCATCGTTCCGCCAGCCCAGGCCGGTGATGACGACGGTGGGCTTGGACAGCGGGCCGGGACGCTCGACGCCGTCGTGGCGGTGGAGGCGGCCGATGCGCTGGAGGAGCAGGTCGATCGGTGCGAGGTCGGTGATCAGCAGGTCCGCGTCGACGTCGAAGGACTGCTCCGCGAGTTGGGTGGCGACGACGATCAGCCTGTCGGGCCGGTCGGCCTCACTGGTGGGCGGCCCGAGCAGTTGCAGGACCTCATGCGTACGGTCGGCCCGATGTCCCGCGTGGAGGCCGCCATGAAGGAGCCGAACGTCGGCACCGAACTCCTGCCGGAGGGCCTCGAACGTACGCTGGGCGCGGGCGACGGTGTTGCGGATGACGAGGACGCATCCGCCGTCAACGAGACGCTCGCGCAGAAGGCTGGTCACGGCGTCATCTTCCGGCCCCGCGCCGCCGTTCAGCGTCCGGGAGTCCTGCGGCTCGTCCAGCACCTCGACCCGCACCGGCAGGTCGGCGCGCCAGGACGTCGTGCTCTCCACCATCAGTTCCGGCCGTGCGTCCCGCCCGAGCCAGGCCGCCGTGACGCTCGGATAGCCCTGTGGCTCGGGCAGTTCCGGCGCTGCCAAGGCTGCCTCGATCGACTGCGCACCAGCCAGGTAGGCGGCGACCAGCCGGCGCCGCTGCTCCGGAGGCAGGGTTGCCGAGAGGAGCACCACGGGCACGCCGGCCTGCCCAAGCCACCAGAGGCCTTCCAGCAGGAACTGCGACATGTAGACGTCGGCGGCGTGGACCTCGTCGAGGACGACCACCTTGCCCACCAGGCCGGCCATGCGGAGCATGACGTGCTTGGTGCGGGTAGCGGCGTAGAGGAGCTGGTCGATGGTGCCGACCGCGAACGGGCTCAGCAGGCCGCGACGACGGCCGAGGAACCACTCGGCAGGTGCCTTGCGCTCCGCGTCCTGCCCGGCCTGCGCGAACTGGGAGGGCAGACCGTACTCGTCCTCGGCCACCGACGTGTAACAGTCGTCGGCGTCCTGCCCCCACTCCCCCGCGTCGTCGAGCAGGCCTCGCCATTCCTTGTTGAACATCCGTTTGCCGTGCAGCAGCGCGACCTGGCTCTCCAGCCCGTCCTCGATCTCGCGAAGCCAGAGCCGGAGCTGGGAGAACATCGGGTCTGCGGTCGCCTGGGTCGGCATACCCAGGAATACGCCATCCGCGCCGTGGCGGGCACCCATGAACTCGGCCGCCGCCAACGCCGATTTCGTCTTCCCCTCCCCCATCGGCGCCTCGATGATCACCAACCCGGGGCCACTCATCCGCCGGGCCACATCAAACACGAGCTCCTGCGACGGCCGGGGCCCGTGGCCGAAACGGTCGCGGAAGGTCTCGGGCCCGGGAACGGCCAACTCCCCCCAGCCACCCCGCAGTCCCAGCTGCGACCACGCGGCCGCGGCCCGCTTCCGCGCCTCCGGCATCGTCACCTTCGCCAGATCGGATACACCCTTGAAGTGCCGCTCGTCGCTGGCGATCCAGTCCGCCATCACCACGAAGCCGGACAGCTGCAGCTGCACCGCACGGCTCGGCACCACCACCGGCTCAACCGGCGCGAGCGGAGCCTCGCCCTCGTAGCCGAGTTCCCTGGAGAAGACGTCGACCAGCGCCGATTGGGCCAACTTCCAGGACGGGCTACGACCTTGCCACTCCTCCTTCTTCGGACTCAACTGCCCCAGCGTCGGGAAGCTTCCGTGGTGGCCGGCGATCAACGGCCACACCCAGTCGCGCTGGTCATGCGACCAGCCGGCCTCGTCGAAAAGCGCTCGCAGCACGCGGGCACCCGCCTTGTCGTGCCGCCAAGTCGCGCCCTTTACTGGGTACTTGTCCCACACGAGCCCTGCGCAACGGACCGCCTCCGCGCCGACGGGATCAAGGTGCTGAAACATCGGCGTGGCCTTGCCACAGTCATGAATCCCGCACAACCAGGCGAACAGCCTCCGCCCCTTGCCCCGGCCGCCCGCGAGGGCGTCCAGACGAACCCGTGTCACCGGCGGCAGGTAACGGTCCCACACGATCTCCGCGGCCGCGGCAGTGTCCAGCATGTGCGACAGCAACAGGTTGGCAGTGCCGCCGGCCCGCCCTGCGGATTTGCCCCACAAGGCACCAAGCCAGCCCCTGACCTGCGGTGGATACCGCCGCCAGCGGTCATCGACCATCGTCCGACCTCCCATGCAAGATAGGCTTCAGGAGCGTAGGGCACGGGACTGACAACTCGGCCAGCAGCAAAGAATGATGAGATAATGCCCCACTTCGTCGAGAAGCTGACAGCCAATCGAACTAACTCAGAACGCACCCACTGAGGCAGATCACCGCAGGTCAACAAGTGTCGGCCCCGCGCTCGCGGGGATTGCTCCACATAGCCGTGGCCGCAGACGAGGGCGTTGTAGTCGGCCCCGCGCTCGCGGGGATTGCTCCATCGAGGAGGCCGAACAGGTCAAGCAGCGGACGTCGGCCCCGCGCTCGCGGGGATTGCTCCTGTAGTCAGCGGATCTACTGAACGATGAAGACGTCGGCCCCGCGCTCGCGGGGATTGCTCCGCGTTCGGGTAGCTTGTCGTTGCCATGGAACGGTCGGCCCCGCGCTCGCGGGGATTGCTCTCGGCAGGAGCGGATTGCCACTGCCGAACGACAGTCGGCCCCGCGCTCGCGGGGATTGCTCCCGTACGGCGGCCGCCGCCGGGACCGGCCGGGCGTCGGCCCCGCGCTCGCGGGGATTGCTCCGGCAGGGCGGCCACCTGGCGTCCGGATGGTAGGTCGGCCCCGCGCTCGCGGGGATTGCTCGTCGAGTTCGCCAAGTCGATGGAGCTCCGCGGCGTCGGCCCCGCGCTCGCGGGGATTGCTCCGCCCTCGACGCCGAACGGGCGCCCGTTGGTGCGTCGGCCCCGCGCTCGCGGGGATTGCTCCTGATCAACCCCGGCCGGGGCCTGCCCGCCCCGGTCGGCCCCGCGCTCGCGGGGATTGCTCCAGCGTACGGCGCAGCGTGGCGTTTTGGGCGGTGTCGGCCCCGCGCTCGCGGGGATTGCTCCGCGTCACCCTCCAACCCCAGCTCGTCGAGCTGGTCGGCCCCGCGCTCGCGGGGATTGCTCCCGCGTCGGCGATGCGCTGCGGCAGCGGCTTGCGTCGGCCCCGCGCTCGCGGGGATTGCTCCCCCTCCAGGAAGCCCGGCTCACGGCTCCAGTTGTCGGCCCCGCGCTCGCGGGGATTGCTCCCTGACCGCCACCCGCCTCACCGTCCGCATCGCGTCGGCCCCGCGCTCGCGGGGATTGCTCTTCCCCTGGGTGGCGGCGGCCTTGGCCGTAGCCGTCGGCCCCGCGCTCGCGGGGATTGCTCCACCGCGAAGTCCCGGACGTCGATCAGCTGGACGTCGGCCCCGCGCTCGCGGGGATTGCTCTCGATCCGAAAATCCTCGAAGACGTCGTAACGAGTCGGCCCCGCGCTCGCGGGGATTGCTCGAGGAGCCCATGGCCGCGAAGGTGACCGCAAGCGGGCGCATATACACATCTGGCGCTGCCCAAGCTAATCTATGGGGTTG
>NZ_JBHVPD010000044.1:0-74886 GCF_042887525.1 Kitasatospora sp. NPDC057936 | reverse complement strand
GTCCAGGGCGACGACGCGGGTCTCGCCCTCCCCGTAGACCTTGTTCAGGCCGGTGGCGCGGGCGGCCGCCCGGCCGGTGCGGACGGCGGTTGCGGTCGACGAGGTCACGGGGTGCTCCTTGCGGGTAGCGGATTCGTACCTCCATGCTCCGCCGCGTGATCATGGTCTATCGTCGCTCCGCCGGACGGTTGGCCCGACCGCCCCTGGGCGTACGGGTGTCCGACACTCTCCTCCTGCGGTATGACACCGACCCTGAGGGCGGGGTGATGGCCTGAACCGGTGTGCTCCGTGGCCGGATCTCGAACTGTTCGTCAGATGGCAAGGAAACATGACAACTTCCCGGGCTGGGAACATGCGAAAGGGTGAGCCGGGCGACTAGGCTCAGGGGTGGTTCGCAGGACGCCCGGATGGTGGAACGCAGACACGGGCAGCTTAAAACTGCTTGGCCGCGAGGCCGTGCCGGTTCGAGTCCGGCTCCGGGCACCGCTCGACGCGCGGGGGCGCCGCCGGCGTCCCCGCCGAGCGTCCTCCCGATGGATCATCCTCGCGGCGTATCCCGATATTTTTGCCAAGCCATTACCCTGGGTCCGGGGCGGTGCAGTGCCGCCACGGAGGGAATGAGCAATGAGAAGCAGCAACCCGGTCTTCTCGCGGGAGGGTTCCTTCACCCGCGAGTCCGGCTACGCGGGGTTCGGGCCCACCGCGCAGGCCGGGGGTCCGTACGGCAACAACCCCTACGCGAGCGGCCCCTACGCCCAGCAGCAGCCGGGCCAGGCCCCGCTGAGCGACGAGCAGCTGTACGCGATGTACAACGGCCCGTCCGCCGGCCCGCTGGCCACCGGGCGGATGACGCTCGACGACGTGGTCGCGCGCACCGCCATGACGCTGCTGACCCTGGTCGCCGCCGGTGCGGTGGCCTGGTTCGCGCTGCCGTTCGAGAACTTCGGCGTCGCGATCGGCGCCAGCCTGGTGGCCATGGTCGTTGGCCTGGTCGTCTCCTTCAAGCGGAGCGTCAGCCCGCCGCTGATCCTGCTGTACGCGGCCCTGGAGGGCTTCGCGCTCGGCGCCGTCACGCACGCCCTCGACGTCAAGTTGCCGGGCATCGCGATCCAGGCGGTGCTGGGCACGGCGGCGGTCTTCGCGGCGATGCTGTTCGCCTACAAGAGCGGGAGGATCCGGGTCACCCCGAAGTACACCCGGATCGGCATCGCGATCGCCATGGGCTTCGTGCTGCTCATGCTGGTCAACGTGATCGCGCTGGCCTTCGGCGCCGACCTCGGCCTGCGCTCCGGCCCGCTGGGCATCGTGGTCGGCCTGATCGGCATCGGCCTCGGCGCCTTCTTCCTCTCGCTGGACTTCGCGGCCATCGAGGAGGCCATCGCGCAGGGCGCTCCGCAGAAGGAGGCCTGGCGGGCCGCCTTCGGGCTCACCCTCTCGCTGGTCTGGATCTACGTCGAGATGCTGCGCCTGATCGCCATCCTGCGCGGCGACGACTGATCGACGACCCCGGCGGGGGATCCCGCCACCCACTGCCGCCGGGCCCCGGAGCACACCGCTCCGGGGCCCGGCGGCGTTCGGGGCCCTTAGGGCGTGTCTTTCGCCCTAGGCTTCTCGGTATGCATGACGTACAGCCCCTGGTCGAAGCCGTCGACTCCCTGGCGGATCGTTTCCGCTCGCTGCCGCAGAGCAAGCTGCTGGGCGCCGTGCCCGGACACGCGTCGCGGGCGGCGGCCGTGCTGGCGCTGGCGCGCCGGCTGGCGGCGCTGGGCGGTGCCACGGAGGGCGGGCCGGAGCGGGACTTCCCGGACGCGGGCCCGTTCGCGGTGGGGGACCAGCTGGCCGTCGCCGGGCACGACCTGGCGCTCGCGCTCGCGGCCCTGCCGGAGGACGCCGAGGTGGCGCTGCCGCGGCAACTCGGCGGCCCCGCGCGGGTGTCCGAGGTGCTGGCCGGGGCGGTCGAGGCGGTCGGCGAGACGGCGGCGCTCTGCGCGTAGGCGCCTCCCGGGCGCGCGCGAATGCCGAAGGCCGCCCGGGTCGGTAACCCCGCTGACCCGGGCGGCCTTCGGCGACGTGCTTCGACGCGCGGTGAGCGGGTGTCAGATGCTGGCGACCACCCGGTCGGCGAGGACGTAGACGGCCTCCTCGTCGGTGGAGAACGTCAGCGAGTACGAGCCGGAGAAGCGCGAGCCCCCCAGCAGCCGGACGTGCTCGCCGGCCCGGACCGCGTCGATCAGCCGGTAGGCGGCCTCCCGGTCGCCCGGGGCCACGCACAGCGTGGTGCCGTCGGCGAAGGCGTACACGTCCAGCGTGCCCAGCGGGCCCGGGCGCACGTCGATCAGGGCGACGCCCTCGTCGGCGAGGGTGGCCAGCCGGGTGTCGGTCCACTCGCGGGACGGCGCCTGGCTGGGCACGAAGTCGGGGTGCGAGGGGTGGCGGCGGGGGTCCGGCGCGGCGACCGGGGCCTCCTCGACGGCCGGTTCGGCGTCCAGCAGTCCGGCCTCCAGGCCGGTGGCGATCAGGTCGGCCTCGCGGCGGGCGCGGGCGTCACCGGAGGCCTCGGCGCCGGCCGGGTGCCCGGGGCGCAGCGGCGCGCCGCCGTCGGTGCCGGGCTCGGCCGGGGCGGTGCCGCCCTCGGTGATCAGGTCCTCCAGCGCGGAGCGCAGCGCCTCGCCGAACTCCGGGTCCATCGTCCCGGCGTTGTCGGCGGCGTCCTGCGGGCCGGTGGGGCGGGGGAAGAAGAGCGGCCACTCGTCGGTGCCGGAGAAGGCGCCGGTGAAGGGCGAGTCGAACAGTGGCGCGTCCTCGGCCGCGCGGGCCTCCTGCTCGGCCCAGAACGCCCGGGCCTCGGTGATCTCCCGCTCGCGGTCGGCGGCGAGCGCCTCGGTCACGGCCCGGCGTATCGCGGCCTCGTCGACCGCGGCCGGCGCGGCCTGGGCCGCGGCCTGTGCGTCCAGCCGGCGGGAGAGCCCGCGCAGGTGGATCAGCACGGCGGCCGACACGGTGATCAGGATCAGCAGCAGGATGGTGTAGACGGCGCTCACGGAACGTACTCCTAGCGAGGAGCGGAACGGGGTTACCTCTCCACACTGCCGCATGTGGGGGTGTGACCGCAGTGGCGAATGTCTAATTCGTCCCGGACTTTCGCCCTTGTCCCCAAATTGTTAAGTAGTACCGTTCTACGCTGCGGAGTTGATCCGCTCCGCAGTGTCGATTTCCGGGTCGGAAACGAACCGGAAGAGGGCCGGATCGACCTCGCGGTGTGATCCGGCCCTCAATTACTGTGCGTCACTCCAAATGGGTGGTCCAGACCCTTCCGGGGGTGCGGCGGACGGCAGTTGGAGGTCGGCGGGGGTCAGCTGAGGCGCTCGATGACCATCGCCATGCCCTGGCCGCCGCCGACGCACATGGTCTCCAGGCCGAACTGCTTGTCGTGCCACTGCAGGGAGTTGATCAGCGTGGTGGTGATCCGGGCGCCGGTCATGCCGAAGGGGTGGCCGACCGCGATCCCGCCGCCGTTGACGTTCAGGCGGTCCAGGTCGATGCCGAGGTCCCGGTAGGACGGGATGACCTGGGCGGCGAAGGCCTCGTTGATCTCGACCAGGTCGATGTCGCCGATGCTCAGGCCGGCCCGCTGCAGCGCCTGCTTGGAGGCCTCGACCGGGCCGTAGCCCATGATCTCGGGGGAGAGGGCGCTGACGCCGGTGGAGACGACGCGGGCGAGCGGGGTGATGCCGAGTTCGCGGGCCTTGGTGTCGGACATGATCACCAGCGCGGCGGCGCCGTCGTTCAGCGGGCAGCAGTTACCGGCGGTCACCGTGCCGTCGGGGCGGAACACCGGCTTCAGGCCGGACACGCCCTCCAGCGTGACGCCGGCGCGCGGGCCGTCGTCCGTGCTGACCACGGTGCCGTCCGGGAGCGTCACCGGGGTGATCTCGCGCTCCCAGAAGCCCGCCTTGATCGCGGCCTCGGCGAGGTTCTGCGAGCGCACGCCGAACTCGTCCTGCTCGGCGCGGGTGATGCCCTTGAGCGCGGCCAGGTTCTCGGCGGTCTGGCCCATCGCGATGTAGGCGTCCGGCAGCAGGCCGTCCTCGCGCGGGTCGTGCCACTCGCCGCCACCCTCCTCGGCGCGCTTGGCGGTGCGGGCCTGGGCCTCGTCGAAGAGCGGGTTCATGGTGCCGGGCATGCCGTCCGAGGTGCCCTTGACGCTGCGCGAGACGGTCTCGACGCCCGCCGAGATGAAGACGTCGCCCTCGCCGGCCTTGATCGCGTGCAGCGCCATGCGGGTGGTCTGCAGCGAGGACGAGCAGTAGCGGGTGATCGTCGCGCCGGGCAGGTAGTCCATGCCCATCTGGACGGCCACGATGCGGGCCAGGTTGTGGCCCTGCTCGCCGCCGGGCAGGCCGCAGCCGAGCATCAGGTCGTCGATGTCGCGCGGGTCCAGCTGCGGCACCTTGGCCAGCGCGGCCTGGATGACGTGGGCGGTCAGGTCGTCCGGGCGGACGTCCTTGAGCGAGCCCTTGAACGCCCGGCCGATCGGCGAACGGGTGGCGCTGACGATGACGGCTTCGGGCATGACGGGCTCCTCGCTGGCTTGACGGCGGACTGGCGTCCGGGAGGAAAGTTACCGCCTGGTAGGTCAGGCGTCACCAGCACCGGCGTGTGAGCTGGCCGACGTGTCCCCGGGAGCGGCGGGAGGCTCCCCGGGCAGCCCGGCACCCGGTGCGCCGACCGCCCACGCGCCCGGCAGGCCGCCCCGCAGGCGGTTGCGCAGCAGCGCCCACCGGCGGGTCGCGCCCTCGGCCTCCACCGCCGCCACCTCGGTGCCCGCCCGGCCCGCCGCGGCCGCCGCGGCCATCGCCACCGGCAGCACCGTCTCGGCCCGCCCCGGACCGGCCGGGTGCTCCTCGTCCGGCCACAGGCCCAGCGTGGCGCAGACCGACGGCAGGACGGCCATCGCGGCCGTCGCGTAGCCCTGGGCGGACGGGTGGTAGCGGTCGGCCGCGAACATCTCGGGCCGCGCGGCGAACTCCGGCCCCAGCAGCGAGCCCAGCGACACCGTCCGGCCCCCGGCCTCCACCACGGCGATGGTCTGGGCCGCGGCCAGCTGCCGGCTCAGCCGGCGGGCCACCCAGCGCAGCGGCGGGCGCACCGGCTTGATCGTCCCGAGGTCGGGGCAGGTGCCGACCACCACCTCGCAGCCGTTCGCCCGCAGCGCCGCGACGGCCTCGCCGAGCTGGCGGACGGCGAGCTGGGCCGGGCTGTGGCGGGTCACGTCGTTCGCGCCGACCATGATCACGGCGACGTCGGGGCGGTGCGGCAGCGCCTGCTCCAGCTGGCCCGAGAGATCGGCGGACCGGCCGCCGGAGCGGGCCGCGTTCACCAGCCGGACCGGGCGCTCGGCGACCGAGGCGAGACCGGCCGCGAGCAGCGCCCCCGGGGTGTCGCGGGAGCGCAGCACGCCGAGGCCGGCGCCGGTGGAGTCGCCGAAGACGGCGAGCACGAGCGGCGGCTGCGGTCCGGTGGCGGCGTCCGCGAAGGCCTCGCCGTAGACGCCGTCGGCCTTCGGCGGGTCGCCTTCGAGGATGCCGATGGCCTGGATGGCGAGTCTGCCCTCGGTCAGCAGCAGCCCCACCAGGCCGACCCCGAGCAGACCGAGGCCGCCGCCGCCGTACGCCGCGGCGGTGGCGATCCGACGGGCCACCCGGGCCCGAGAAACCTGTGCCCCTGGCATCCGGTGCCCCCTTCGCGTCCTCGTGCCGCCCCCTCCAGGGGCCACGAAATGTCTGCACGGCGTTCTTACCCGGTTGGGGGGTGCGGCTACCGGCGGCGTGGGCCGATCGGTGGGGGCGCGGCGGCCGCCGGCGGCGGGAGGGGAGGTGGGCCATTGGGGGCGGTGTGCACGAGGGGAGGGCCGGTGCGCCTGGCACGGCCTAGGCTTTGCCCTACCGAAAGCACTCGCATGCCCATAGACCGGGAGGACCCCCGTGCGGTACCACAACTCGATCATCGACCTGGTCGGCAACACGCCGCTGGTCAAGCTGAACAAGGTCACCGAGGGCATCAGCGCGACGGTGCTGGCGAAGGTCGAGTACTTCAACCCCGGCGGCTCGGTCAAGGACCGCATCGCGATGCGCATGATCGAGGCCGCCGAGGCCTCGGGCGCCCTGAAGCCGGGCGGCACGATCGTCGAGCCGACCTCCGGCAACACCGGTGTCGGTCTGGCGATCGTGGCCCAGCAGAAGGGCTACAAGTGCATCTTCGTCTGCCCCGACAAGGTGTCCACGGACAAGATCAACACCCTGCGCGCCTACGGCGCCGAGGTGGTCGTCTGTCCGACCGCCGTCGCCCCGGAGCACCCGGACTCCTACTACAACGTCTCCGACCGCCTGGTCCGCGAGACCCCGAACGCCTGGAAGCCGGACCAGTACTCCAACCCGGACAACCCGGCCTCGCACTACCACTCCACCGGCCCGGAGCTGTGGGAGCAGACCGACGGGAAGATCACCCACTTCGTCGCGGGCGTCGGCACCGGCGGCACCATCTCCGGCACCGGCAACTACCTGAAGGAGGTGTCCGGCGGCAAGGTCAAGGTGGTCGGCGCCGACCCGGAGGGCTCGGTCTACTCGGGCGGCACCGGCCGGCCGTACCTGGTCGAGGGCGTCGGTGAGGACTTCTGGCCCACCGCCTACGACCGCAGCGTCGCGGACGAGATCGTCGCCGTGTCCGACAAGGACTCCTTCCAGATGACCCGCCGCCTCGCCAAGGAGGAGGGCCTGCTGGTCGGCGGCTCCTGCGGCATGGCCGTGGTCGCCGCACTGGAGGTCGCCAAGAAGCTCGGGCCGGACGACGTCGTCGTGGTGCTGCTGCCGGACGGCGGCCGCGGCTACCTGTCGAAGATCTTCAACGACGACTGGATGGCCGACTACGGCTTCCTGCCCTCGGCCACCGACGAGGCCCACATCGGCGAGGTGCTGGCCCGCAAGGAGAGCATCGAGCAGGGCGGCGTCCCGCAGTTCGTCCACATGCACCCGAACGAGACGGTCGCCGAGGCGGTCCGGGTGCTGCGCGAGTACGGCGTCTCGCAGATGCCGGTGGTCTCCCCTGGCGCCGGCCACCCGGACATCATGGCCGGCGAGGTGATCGGCTCGGTCGTGGAGAAGCTGCTGCTGGAGGGCATCTTCGCGAAGGAGATCGAGCTCACCGACGCGCTGGACAAGGTGATGTCCAAGCCGCTGCCGGTGGTCGGCTCGGGCGAGACGGTCACCAACCTGATGACCGTCCTGGAGAAGGCCGACGCCGCGGTGGTGCTGGTCGAGGGCAAGCCGCAGGGCATCGTCACCCGGCAGGACCTGCTCGGCTTCCTGACCGGTCGCGCCGCGCACTGACGCTCCGGCGCGCCCGGGCACCGGTGGCGCGCTGACGCGCGGTCACCGGGCCGCGCCCGCCGGACGGATGTGCAGGATTCGTCCACGGGCGAAGTGGTACACCGGCGTCACCTCCCCGCATCACGCGGTTAACAACGCTCCGGCATGGTTGTGTCAACGGCAACAAGCCGAGCGAGGCGACAGTGACCGTCCGGGAGCGGCTCCCCGGTGGTCGCGGTCGGCTCCGGACACGTCGGGCGGCCCTGACTCGGCCGGCCGTGTCCGCTCTCCCCGACCGCTTCGCGGAGGGAGGGGCACCGCTGCGGGAGGCGCCGTCGTCCCGCCCCTGTCCGGCTCCGGCCGGTCGACAGGGTGAGCGGCGGCTCCCGCAGCCGCCACCGCGCCGGTCGGCGCGACTCCGTGGCTCCCGGGTGGGGGAGCCCAGGCGGAGTGCGGTCGGGGCCGGTCCTTCTCCGAGGGACCGGCCCTTCCCGTACGCTCGCACGCATGACCAGCACTGAAACGACCGGCCAGGACGCACCGCGCTACGTCCGGCTCAAGATCGAACTGATCGCGGAGATCACCGACGAGGGCGCCCTCAAGGCGGCGGCCCTGGAGCAGGTGGCCGGCGACGACTACCTCGACGACGAGGAGCGCGCGCAGTCCGTCGAGGCCATCGAGGTGGACCCGTCGGGCTCGCTCGCCCACTTCATCGACCCGGTGGCGCTGCTCGGCGACGTGCCGGGCGTCGAGCTCGCCTCGGCGACCTGGGAGTCGGCCCAGACCGAGTTCGACCCGGACAACGAGGAGTGGGACGAGTACGCGGTGGAGGAGTCCGCCGAGTAGTCGTCGAGGACCACGGCTGCGGAAACGCCCGGCCCGCGCACGCGGGGGCCGGGCGTTTTGGCTCCGCACGGAGGCCGGCTGGGTCATCTCATAGGATCGCTTACCCTTCGGTGGTGGAACCGTGAACGGGCATATTGCGTTTCTGTATCCGTAATGCCCGGGATGATCAGCAGGGAGAACGCGACGTGACGGCACGCGACGGTCAGGGCCGGTCGGCCGGGGGCAACTGGAGCCGGCGCGGTGTACTCGCGGGCCTCATCGGGGCACCCGTCCTCCTGCTCGCGGCCTGCAACGACACCAAGAGCGCCGACGCGGGCGGTTCCGGCGGTGCCGGCGGCGCCGGCGGCTCCGGGGGCGGCACCCCGGGTTCCGGCGGGAGCGGTGCGCCGAAGACCTCGACCGCCGTGATCACCGTCAGCCCGGCCGACGGCACCACCGCGGCCAGCTTCAGCGACCCGGTCAAGGTCACCGTCGCCAACGGCACCCTCGGCACCGTCAAGGTCACCGACTCCACCGGCAAGGAGCTGGCCGGCCAGCTCGCCTCCGACGGCACCGGCTGGACCTCCGCCACCGCGCCGGTCAGCGGGACCAAGTACACCGTCGCCGCCACCGCCACCGACAAGGACAAGCTGGAGGCGGACGCCAACGCCGTCTTCACCACCGCCACCCCGGCGAACACCTTCGTGGGGTACTTCACCCCCGAGGACGGCTCGGTCGTCGGCGTCGGCATGCCCGTCTCGATCAACTTCAGCAAGCCGGTCACCGACAAGAAGGCCGTCCAGCAGGCGATCACCGTGGTCGCCGCGCCCGGCGTCGAGATCGTCGGCCACTGGTTCTCCAGCACCCGCCTCGACTTCCGTCCGCAGGAGTACTGGGCCAAGGGCACCAAGGTGACCGTCCAGCTGCGGCTCAAGGACGTCCAGGGCGCCAAGGGCGTGTACGGCACCCAGTCCAAGGACGTGAGCTTCACCATCGGCCGCGCGCAGACGAGCGTCGCCGACCTCTCCACCAAGAAGCTCACCGTCACCACGGACGGCCAGGTCAGCGCCGTCTACAAGATCTCCGGCGGCGCGCCCGACCACACGACGTGGGGCGGCAAGATGGTCATCTCGGAGCAGTACACGCAGACCCGGATGAACTCGCAGACCGTCAACCTCGGCAGCGAGTACGACATCGCCGACGTGCCGCACGCCCAGCGCCTCACCACCTCCGGCACCTTCATCCACGGCAACTACTGGTCCCCGTCGTCGATCTTCGGCGGCCAGAACACCAGCCACGGCTGCGTCGGCCTCCAGGACGCCAAGGGCGCGGCCGACGGCGGCACGGACGGCTACAAGTTCTACAAGTCCTCGATGATCGGCGACGTCGTCGAGGTCGTGAACTCCGGCGACAAGACGGTCGCCCCGGACAACGGCCTCAACGGCTGGAACATGGCCTGGGCCGACTGGAAGGCCGGCAGCGCGGTCTGATCCGCGCCACCCGGGCACACCCGTTCCGGAATTCCTCCTCGGGCGGACCGAACCTCGCGGTCCGCCCGAGGAGTCAGACGGGTGTGAAACGCGAGCAGAGACAGCGACAGGACGCCGAGTTCAGCGCGTTCGTCGCCGGCAACGGCCGCCAGCTGCTGAGGCTGGCCGAGCTGCTGACCGGCGACCCCCACCGGGCCCACGACATCGTGCAGTCGGCGCTGGAACGCGCCTACCTGCACTGGCACCGGATCACCGGCGACGACCCCACCGCGTACGTCCGCCGGATCGTCGTCAACCAGCACCGCGACTGGTGGCGCCGGCTGCGCAACCGCGAGCTGCCCACCGACCGCACTCCGGACCGGCCGCTGGCCGAGGACCTCGCCGAACGGCAGGCCCAGCGGGAGCTGCTGAACCGGGCCCTGGGCACGCTCACCCGCAGGGAGCGGGCGGTCGTCGTGCTCCGGTACTACGGGGACCTCACCGAGGGCGCGATCGCGGCCGAACTGGGCATCGCCCGGGGCACGGTGAAGAGCACGCTGCACCGGGCGCTGTCGAAGCTGCGCGCACTGCCCGAACTCGCCGACCGCTCCGGCGGACCGGCGGGCCTCCCGACGCACATCGAGGTGACGGTATGAGCTTCGAGGACAGACTCGGAGAGCTGCTCAGGAACGAGGACCCGGACGCGGCCGGGCCGGACCCGGCACCGGTCATCGCCGCCGCGCTCCGCCGCCGCGCCAGGCGCAGGGCGGGGACCGGGGCGGCCGTCCTGGCGGTGGCCCTCGTCTGCGGGACGGCGGCGGTCACGGCGGGGAACACCGGGCCGGCCGGCCCCGCGAGCGCGGCGGGGGCGACCCCGTCGGCCGGCGGGCCGACGCTCGCACCGGCCACCCCGGGCCCGACGGCCGCGGCGGGCCCGGTGGAGCTGCCGTCCCCGGTGGTGAAGCAGGTCGCCCCGGGGGAGCCGGTGCAGGTCGCCGCCGACTTCCGGATCTCGGTGACCAGAACCGAGCGCTGTGACGAACTGGCCGACGCGGACGGGAAGTTCGTCGCCGCGCCGGTCTGCCGGGACGCCACGGGCGACAACCTCTCGCACGACGGGCCGGTCGTCTACTGCCAGATGAGCTCCACGCTCCAGCGCGACGTCGAGCCCTGCATGTACCTGGGGCCGGCTCCGGCGAAGATCGTCAAGTTCGTGGCAGGCGTGCCCGTCCCCGCGACCCTGGTCGTCACTCCGGGCATGGAGGGCTGGACGGCCTTCTACTTCACCGGTCCCAGCTCGATCCCGCGGAAGCTGCCGGGGGCGCCGCGGGTGCCGACCGACCCGATCGGGGTCTACGACGCCCAGGGCCGGCTGCTGGCCTCGTCCGACGGCACGGCGCCGGACGGGTCCCCGCTGCACGTACCGGCCGTGCGTTGAGGCGTGCGTTGAGGCGTGTGCTGAGGCGTGCGCCGAGCGAGCCCGGGTGGGTCAGCGCTTGGCGTAGTCGGCGAAGCCCTGCCAGTCGACGATCACGCAGGGGTCCTCGCCCAGGATCCAGGCGTCGTGGCCGGGCGGGCAGATCATGAAGTCGCCGGGGCCGAAGTCGGCCTGTTCGCCGTCGTCCATGACGATCCGCATGCGGCCGGACACCACGTAGCCGAGGTGGGCGGCCTGGCAGCTGTCGGTCTTGGCGATCGGCTTCACGTGCTTGGACCACTGCCAGCCGGGCTGGAACACGGCCCGGCCCACCGGGCCGGCGTCCAGGTTGACCAGCCGCAGCTCGCCCGAGCCCTCCTCGAAGGGGCGGATCTCCTCGGGATCGTCGAAGTTCTTCCTGACCAGACCGGACATGGCAGGCTCCTCTCCCCGCGGGACGGCCCGGCCGCCGGACAGGTGGCCGGGCCGTCCCTGCTGGCCATTCCAGTCTGCGCCCGGGCCGGGGCCCGGTCACCTCGGGTGGCCGGGCCCCGGGACCGTCGCCGGGCCGTCAGCCCTCGGTGCGGGCCACACCGATCGGGCAGGAGGCGCCGGTGCCGCCGAGGCCGCAGTAGCCGTTGGGGTTCTTGGCGTCGGAGAGGTACTGCTGGTGGTACGGCTCGGCCGGGTAGAACGGGCCGGCCGGGGCGATCTCGGTGGTGACCGGGCCGAGGCCGAGCGCCGTCAGGGCCGGCTGGAAGGCGTCCCTGGTGGCCGTCGCGGCGGCGGCCTGGGCGGGGGAGTGGGTGTAGACGGCGGAGCGGTACTGGGTGCCGACGTCGTTGCCCTGGCGGTTGCCCTGGGTCGGGTCGTGCGCCTCCCAGAAGGTCTTCAGCAGCCGCTCGTAGGAGACCACCGCCGGGTCGAACACCACCCGGACCGCCTCGGTGTGCCCGGTCAGCCCGCTGCACACCTCGTCGTACGTCGGGTTCGGCGTGTGGCCGCCCTGGTAGCCGACCAGCGTCGTCCAGACGCCGGGCACCCGCCAGAACGTGCGCTCGGCGCCCCAGAAGCAGCCCAGCCCGAAGTCGGCGACCTCCAGACCCTCCGGGTACGGGCCGGCCAGCGGGTTCCCGAGGACGGTGTGCGGCTCGCGCAGGGCGAAGGCCGGCGACTCCCGGCCGGGCAGGGCCTGGGCGGCCGGGACGAGCGAGGTCTTGTGGCGGTTGAACAGCACGGCCTGCTCCATCGGGGTAGGGAGGGTTGCGCAGGGTTCAACGCGGGGAGGCGCCGCCCCATTCCGTCCCGCCATTCCGTCCCGCCATTCCGGCGGGCGCCCGGGCGAACGGCCACTACGCTCGACCTATGACCGAGCACCAGCTTCCCCAGGGCTTCGAGACCCTCGCCATCCACGCGGGTCAGGAGGCAGACCCCCAGACCGGGGCCGTCGTCACGCCGATCTACCAGGTGTCCACCTACAAGCAGGACGGGGTGGGCGGCCTGCGGGGCGGTTACGAGTACAGCCGCAGCGCCAACCCGACCCGCACGGCGCTGGAGGAGTGCCTCGCGGCGCTGGAGGGCGGCGCCCGCGGCCTCGCCTTCGCCTCCGGCCTCGCCGCCGAGGACACCCTCCTGCGCACCATCCTCAAGCCGGGCGACCACATCGTGATCCCCAACGACGCCTACGGCGGCACCTTCCGGCTGTTCGCCAAGGTGCTGACCCGCTGGGGCGTCGAGTTCTCCGTCGCCAACACCCAGGACCTGGCCACCGTCCGCGCCGCGCTGCGGCCCAACACCCGCGCGGTCTGGGTGGAGACCCCGTCCAACCCGCTGCTGGGCATCACCGACCTGGCTGCGCTCGCCGAGATCGCGCACGGCCACGGCGCGCTGCTGGTGGTCGACAACACCTTCGCCAGCCCGTACCTGCAGCAGCCGATCTCGCTCGGCGCGGACGCGGTCGTGCACTCCACCACCAAGTACATGGGCGGCCACTCGGACGTCGTCGGCGGTGCGCTGGTGCTGGCCGACGCGGCCCTCGGCGAGGAGGTGGCCTACCACCAGAACGCGATGGGCGCCGTCTCCGGGCCGTTCGACGCCTGGCTGGTGCTGCGCGGCATCAAGACGCTGGGCGTCCGGATGGACCGCCACAGCGCCAACGCCGAGCGGGTCGCCGAGCTGCTGGCGAGCCACCCCAAGGTCAGCGAGGTGCTGTACCCGGGCCTGCCCGAGCACCCCGGCCACGACATCGCGGCCAAGCAGATGAAGGCCTTCGGCGGCATGGTGTCGTTCCGGGTCGCGGGCGGCGAGGAGGCGGCGGTCGAGGTCTGCAACCGGGCGCGGCTGTTCACCCTCGGCGAGTCGCTCGGCGGCGTGGAGTCGCTGATCGAGCACCCGGGCCGGATGACCCACGCCTCCGCGGCCGGCTCGCCGCTGGAGGTCCCGGCCGACCTGGTCCGGGTGTCCGTCGGCATCGAGTCGATCGACGACCTGCTGGCCGACCTCAAGCAGGCGCTCGGCTAAGGGCGCTCACTCGCCGGCCAAGGCGCCCGAGGGCGTCGCCGCTACGGCTGGTGGCCGTGCCGGTCCGCGGTGTAGGACTCCATCGCGAGGTTGAAGCGGGCCAGCAGCGCGCAGAACGCGTGCTGTTCCTCCGGGTGCCAGCCGGCCACCAGGCGGCGGGTCAACTCGGCTCTGCCGTCGCGGACTTCGCACAGCCGGTGGGCACCGAGCGGGGTCAGCGCGAGGCGCACGGCGCGACGGTCGGCCGGGTCCTGGACCCGGCCGACCAGCCCGGCCGCCACCAGCGGGGCGACCTGGCGGGTCACCGTGGAGGAGTCCACGCCGAGCGCGTCGGCCAGTGCCTTGACGTTGGCCGGCCCGTGCCGCTCCAGGCGGTCGAGCAGCAGGTAGGCGGCCCGGTCCAGCGCGCCGAGGCCGTCGGAGGTCCGGACCTGTTCCATCCGGCGGGCGAACACCGCCAGCTGGTACTGGAGTTGGCTGTGCACGGGGTCGGTGCGGTCGGTGGCCTGGGGCGAGGTCGTCGTCATCGCGGCTCACGATCGTCGTGCGGTGAGGGAGGCTCAGAAGCAGCAGATTACGCGGGCGGGGCTGGCCCGGGAACAGTCCCGGCATGCCGGATTGCCGGTCGCCGCCGCCGTAGGCTGGCGGTATGCGCAACCTGCCGATCACCCTCGACGACGTCCGCGGGGCCCAGAAGATGCTGGCCGGGGTCGCCCGGGTGACCCCGATGGAGGGCAGCCGCCACCTGTCGTCGCTGATCGGCGCGCCGGTCCACCTGAAGTGCGAGAACCTCCAGCGCACCGGCTCGTTCAAGCTGCGCGGGGCGTACGTGCGGATCGCGGGACTCACGCCGGTGCAGCGGGCCGGCGGAGTGGTCGCGGCGAGCGCCGGGAACCACGCCCAGGGGGTGGCGCTGGCGGCCTCGCTCCTGGGCGTCCGCTCGACCGTCTTCATGCCGGTGGCCGCGCCGCTGCCGAAGGTGGCGGCGACCCGCGACTACGGCGCCGAGGTCCGGCTGCACGGCAGCACGGTGGACGAGGCGCTGCAGGCCGCGCAGCAGTACTCGGAGACGACCGGCGCGGTCTTCATCCACCCCTTCGACCACTGGGACGTGGTCACCGGCCAGGCCACCGTGGGCCTGGAGATCCTGGAGCAGTGCCCCGAGGTGCGGACCATCCTGGTCGGCGTGGGCGGCGGCGGGCTGCTGGCCGGGATCGCGGCGGCGGTCAAGCCGCTGCGGCCGGACGTGCGGGTGGTCGGCGTGCAGGCGGCGGGCGCCGCCGCGTACCCGCCCTCGCTGGCCGCCGGGCGGCCGGTGTCGCTGGAGCGCTTCGCCACGATGGCGGACGGGATCATGGTCGGCCGCCCGGGGGACATCCCGTTCGAGGTGGTCAACATGCTGGCGGACGGGATCCGGACGGTCTCCGAGGACGCGCTGTCGCGGGCGCTGCTGCTCGGCCTGGAGCGGCTGAAGCTCGTCGTCGAACCGGCCGGGGCGGCCCCGATCGCGGCGCTGCTGGAGCAGCCGGGCACCTTCGACGGCCCGGTGGTGGCCGTCCTGTCGGGCGGCAACATCGACCCGCAGCTGATGCAGCGGGTGCTGCGGCACGGGCTGGCGGCGGCCGGGCGCTACCTGTCGCTGCGGGTGCGCCTCGCCGACAAGCCGGGCGCGCTGGCGGACCTGCTGGGCGTCCTGACCAGGGTGGACGCGAACGTGCTGGACGTCGCGCACGTGCGGACCGACCCGCGGCTCGGGCTGACGGAGGTCGAGGTCGACCTGCACCTGGAGACCAAGGGGCCGGAGCACTGCGCGGTGGTGGTCGGCGAGCTGCGGGACGCGGGGTACGTCGTCGGCGCCTGAGGGTGCTCCGGCGGCCGCGGGGGCGGGTCTTTGAAATCCCTTGACGCGATATATCGTGAGCTGCCAGACTCGCGATACATCGCGTTCCCTGTCCATGGGCGAAAACCGAGTCGCCCGCGTTGCCGCACTCGGGGCACAGTGGGACAGATCGCCCATTTCGTCCGAGGAGATGAGGCAGGCCATGGCGCCAGCCATCCAAGCCGAGAACCTGGTGAAGACCTTCGGCGACGTACGAGCCCTCGACGGCGTCAGCCTGGACGTCCCCGAGGGCACGGTGCTCGGGCTGCTCGGCCCCAACGGCGCCGGCAAGACGACCACCGTGCGCGTCCTCACCACCCTGCTGCAACCGGATTCCGGGCGGGCCGTGGTCGCCGGGGTCGACGTGCTCAAGCACCCCAACCGGGTCCGCAGCCTGATCGGCCTCTCCGGTCAGTACGCCGCCGTCGACGAGTACCTGACCGGCTTCGAGAACCTCCAGATGGTCGGCGAGCTCTACCAGATGACGGCGCGTGACGCGAAGGCCCGCGCGCTGGAGCTCCTGGAGTGGTTCAACCTCACCGAGGCCAAGGACCGCACCGCCAAGACGTACTCGGGCGGCATGCGCCGGCGCCTCGACCTCGCCGCCGCGCTGGTCGTCCGGCCGCCGGTGATGTTCCTCGACGAGCCGACCACCGGCCTCGACCCGCGCAACCGGCTCGCGCTCTGGGAAGTCATCGAGACCCTGGTCGAGCAGGGCACCACGCTGCTGCTCACCACCCAGTACCTGGAGGAGGCCGACCGCCTCGCCCACGACATCGCCGTGGTCGACCACGGCCGGGTGATCGCCCGCGGCACCGCCGACCAGCTCAAGGCGCAGATCGGCGGCGAGCGCATCGAGGTCGTCGTGCACCGCGCCGACGACGTCCCCGCGGCGGTCGCGGCGCTGTCCGGCTACGCGCTCGGCGAGCCCGCGGTCGAGCGCAACACCCGGAGGATCACCGTCCCGGTCAGCGGCGGCGCCCGGGTCCTCGCGGACGCGATCCGCGAGCTCGACGCCCGCTCGATCGAGATCGACGACATCGGCCTGCGCCGCCCGACCCTGGACGACGTCTTCCTGACGCTCACCGGGCACGTCGCCGAGTCCGCGGACGACGAGAACGGCGCGGGCGCCAAGGGCCGCGGCAAGGGCGGGCGCGGCAAGGGCGGGGCCGACGGGGCCGGCGGGGACGGCGGCGAGGGCCGGGACGAGCAGGCCGTCGCGGCCGGAACGGAGCGCTGAGATGACGACCGCCACCGAGCACGCGATCGGCGGGGCGGTGCCCCGCCAGCGCCGGGGGCTCTCCGCGACCCTGCACGACTCCTGGGTCGTCGCCAAGCGCAACCTGCGCCGGATGTCGCGGATCCCGGAGATCGTGGTCTTCGGGCTCATGCAGCCCGTCATGTTCGTGCTGCTGTTCTCCTACGTCATGGGCGGCGCGATCCAGATCCCCGGGACGCAGGCCAGCTCCAACTCCTACATCCAGTTCCTGATGGCCGGCATCTTCGCCCAGACCGTCACGTTCGCGACCGCCGGGGCCTCGGCCGGCATCGCGGAGGACATGACCAAGGGCCTGGTGGACCGGTTCCGCTCGCTGCCGATGGCCCGCTCGGCGGTGCTGGTCGGGCGCACCCTGGCCGACCTGGTCCAGACGGCGTTCACCGTGATCGTGCTGGCCCTGGTCGCGCTGGCGGTCGGCTGGCGGATCCACGACGGGATCCTGAAGGCGCTCGGCGCGTTCGTGCTGCTGCTCCTGCTCGGCTACGCCTTCTCGTGGATCGGCGCGCTGATCGGCCTGTCGGTGCGCAGCCCGGAGGCGGCCACCTCGGCCGGTCTGATCTGGCTGTTCCCGCTGACCTTCGTGTCCAACGCGTTCGTGCCGGTCAGCTCGATGCCGGGCTGGCTGCAGGGCGTCGCGTACTGGAACCCGTTCAGCGCCACCGTGCAGGCCTGCCGGGACCTCTTCGGCAACCAGGTCGGGCCGGTGGACAGCGCCTGGCCGATGCAGCACGCGGCGCTGGTGTCGCTGGCCTGGTCGGTGCTGATCACGGCGGTGTTCTCGTGGCTGTCGGTGCGCAAGTACCGCTCGGCCGCGGGCTGATCGCCGTCCGGACGTGCCGAAGGGCGGCCGCGGAGCTCCGCGGCCGCCCTTCGCCGTGCTGTATTCCGGGGGGTGTGAACCGGGGTGGATCAGCCGGCGTGCGGCGTGACCTTGAGGATCTTCACCATGGCGGGCCGGCCGTTGGGCAGCTCGTAGGTGGCCTCGTCGCCGATCTGCTTGCCGTCGATCGCGCGGCCCAGCGGGGACTGCGGCGAGTACACGTCCAGGTCGCCGGAGCTGGCCACCTCGCGCGAGGCGAGCAGGAACTCCATGGTGTCGTCCTCGTCGCCGTCGAAGGCGATCGTGACGATCATGCCCGGGGCCACCACGCCCGAGTCCGCGGGGGCCTCGCCGACCTTGGCGCGCTCCAGGAGCTGGGTGAGCTGGCGGATGCGCAGCTCGTACTTGCCCTGCTCCTCCTTGGCGGCGTGGTAACCGGCGTTCTCCTTGAGGTCGCCCTCCTCGCGCGCCGCCTCGATCTTCTGGGCGATCTCGATGCGCCAGGGTCCGGTCAGGTGATCCAGCTCGGCCTTGAGCTGGTCGTAGCCGGCCTGAGTGAGCCAGGTCACGTTCTCACTGGTCTGGGTCACAGGTGCTCCTCGTAGGTGCTGGGGCTGTGCTGAGGGTGTGAGTCGTCAGCAGGGGGTTGGTGGTGATATCGGTCTCAACTACAAAGCAACGCCCGCTCCCGTACCATCCGGTGCGGAAGGGGCGAAACCACGAGCCTAACAAGTCCTGCCGACAAGCGGGATAGTCGTTTGCGCGCCATTGACGGCGGCGTTGCGCCAAGGTGTACAGCGAGCGGTGCGGGCCCCTGTCTGGATGCCCGTTCGCGAGATCGAATATGCGCGGGTTGCCGGGCGCGGCGCCACCGGATACCCGGCGGTTCGCGGGTCACTTGGCGGGCGTGCAGCCCAGGAGCTCGGCGGTGGTGCCCCGGGCGGTGGTGCGCAGGCTGACCACGGCGTCGTAGCCGGAGCCCGCGGCGGGGACGGGGAAGTCGGCCAGGCCGACCACGGAGCCGTCGGAGCCCTGCGAGCGGACGGTGCAGCTGCCGGCCGTCCCGTCGCCCTTGCTCACCGAGAGGTGCAGCTGCACCTCGGAGTCCGACACCACCTGGAAGGTCGGCACCGAACCGTTGATCGCCGTCTCGCGGAGCAGGTACGAGCCGCCCAGCCAGGCGATCACGCCGAGGCCCAGCACGCCGCAGACCGCGCCGACGACCTTCAGGCGGCGGTCCGCCTCACGGTCGGCGCTCTTGCCGTAGCGCCCCTCGGGCAGCTTGGCGGTGGTGGTGTCTGCGGTCATCGGGACGAGTCCTCTCCGGGGAAGGGCCGCGCGGGTGGTGCGGGGGAATGCGACGCTCCTCCAGTCCGTCACTATAGGAGGGGCACGCCCGCGGCCGATGCGGCGGGGCGGGGCCCGGCCGTGCCGGTGGACGTCCGGCCGCCCGGTCCCGCGGTGACACGGTCCCTGAGTGTGCGGCTCGGACGACGGGCGGGCCGGCTTCGCGCCGGCGCCCGGACCATATGGAAGGAACGCAAGGCGTTGACTGAGCAGTTGCGACTGATGGCGGTGCACGCCCACCCGGACGACGAGTCCAGCAAGGGCGCGGCCACCATGGCCATGTACGTCGACCAGGGGGTGGACGTGCTCGTGGCCACCTGCACCGGGGGAGAGCGCGGGTCGGTCCTCAACCCCAAGCTCCAGGGGGACCCGTACGTCGAGGAGAACATCCACGAGGTCCGGCGCAAGGAGATGGACGCCGCGCGGGCGATCCTCGGCGTGCGGCAGGCCTGGCTGGGCTTCGTCGACTCCGGCCTGCCCGAGGGGGACCCGCTGCCCCCGCTGCCCGAGGGCTGCTTCGCCCTGCAGGACGTGGAGGAAGCGGCCGAGCCGCTGGTCCGGCTCATCCGCGAGTTCCGCCCGCAGGTCATCACGACCTACGACGAGAACGGCGGCTACCCGCACCCCGACCACATCATGACCCACAAGATCACGATGGCGGCCTTCGACGCCGCCGGGGACCCGGACGCCTACCCGGAGGCCGGCGAGCCCTGGCAGCCGCTGAAGCTGTACTACAACCACGGCTTCCCGATGGACCGCATCCGCGCGCTGCACGCCCACCTCACCGAGCAGGGCCGCGAGTCGCCCTACGGCGAGTGGATCGCGAACTGGGAGAAGAGCGGCCGCAAGGAGCGCGAGATCACCACCCGGGTGCGCTGCGACGACTGGTTCGAGACCCGC
Organism: Kitasatospora sp. NPDC057936; assembly: GCF_042887525.1. Classification (NCBI taxonomy): domain Bacteria; kingdom Bacillati; phylum Actinomycetota; class Actinomycetes; order Kitasatosporales; family Streptomycetaceae; genus Kitasatospora; species Kitasatospora sp. NPDC057936. The sequence goes on along the minus strand of NZ_JBHVPD010000044.1, from coordinate 55,066 downwards.
GACCGCGCGCTGATCGCCCACGCCACCCAGATCGACCCGGACGGCCCGTGGTTCCGCGTCCCGCTGGAGGTCCAGCGCGAGGTGTGGCCCACCGAGGACTACGAGCTCGCCCGTACCCTGATCGACGTGGACCTGCCGGAGGACGACCTGTTCGCCGGCCTGCGCACCCCCACCCTGGCGGCCGAGGCCGCCGACACGCGCGACTGAACCACCCCCCGATGGCCCGGCTCGCCGTGAGCCGGGCCACCATAGAGATATGAGCGCCCCCGTGAACCTCGTCCACCTCGCCGCCGACCTCGCCGTCGACGACGCCAAGGTCACCCCCGGTCTCCTCGGCTTCGTCGTCTTCGCCGCCCTCGGCGTGGCCACCTGGTTCCTGGCCAAGTCGATGAACCGGCAGTTCAAGAAGGTCAACTTCGCCGAGGACCCGGAGTCCCCGAAGGAGTGAGCCCCGGGCCCCCGTCCGGGCGCCGATGCGCGAGGATGGGGCCATGCCGAACCGTCTCGCGGACGCGACCTCGCCCTACCTCCTGCAGCACGCCGACAACCCGGTGGACTGGTGGCCGTGGAGCCCGGAGGCCTTCGAGGAGGCGCGCCGGCGCGGCGTGCCCGTGCTTCTGTCCGTCGGGTACGCGGCGTGCCACTGGTGCCACGTCATGGCGCACGAGTCGTTCGAGGACGAGGACGTCGCCGGGTACCTCAACGAGCGGTTCGTCGCCGTCAAGGTCGACCGCGAGGAGCGGCCGGACGTCGACGCCGTCTACATGGAGGCCGTCCAGGCGGCCACCGGGCAGGGCGGCTGGCCGATGACGGTGTTCCTGACGCCGGACAAGGAGCCGTTCTACTTCGGTACGTACTTCCCGCCGCAGCCCCGGCACGGCATGCCGTCCTTCCGGCAGGTGCTGGCGGGCGTCGAGGCCGCCTGGCGGGACCGGCGCGAGGAGGTCGGCGAGGTGGCCGGGCGGATCCGGGCCGACCTCGCCGAGCGGGCCTCGGTGTACTCGGCCGGTGCGCACCACCCGCCCGCGGCGGCCGACCTGCACCAGGCGCTGGTCACCCTCGGCCGCGACTTCGACGAGCGGCGGGGCGGCTTCGGCGGCGCGCCCAAGTTCCCGCCGGCCATGGTGATCGAGTACCTGCTGCGCCACCACGCCCGCACCGGCTCGCAGGCGGCGCTGGAGATGGCCGTGCGCACCGGCGAGGCGATGGCCCGCGGCGGCATCCACGACCAGCTCGGCGGCGGCTTCGCCCGGTATGCGGTGGACGCCGGGTGGGTCGTGCCGCACTTCGAGAAGATGCTGTACGACAACGCGCTCCTGCTGCGCGCCTACCTGCACCTGTGGCGCGCCACCGGGTCCCCGCTGGCGCGCCGGGTGGCGCTGTCGACGGCGGACTTCCTGCTGCGCGAACTGCGCACGCCCGAGGGCGCGTTCGCCTCCGCGCTGGACGCCGACAGCCTCGACGGGGAGACCGGCGCCTCCGCCGAGGGCGCGTACTACGTGTGGGAGCCGGGCCAGCTGGTGGACCTCCTCGGCCCGGCCGACGCCGCCACCGCCGCCCGGCTGTTCTCGGTGACCGCGGACGGCACGTTCGAGCACGGCACCTCCGTCCTCCAGCTCCTCGCCGACCCCGAGGACTTCGACGAGTTCGAGACCATCAGGGAGCGGCTGCTCGCGGCCCGTGCCGAGCGGCCGGCCCCCGCCCGCGACGACAAGGTCGTCGCCGCGTGGAACGGCCTCGCGATCGCCGCGCTCGCCGAGACCGGCGCCCTCCTCGACCGGCCCGACCTCGTCGAGGCCGCCGAGCGCGCCGCCGACCTGCTGCTCGCCGTCCACCTCACCCCCGACGGGCGACTGCTGCGCACCTCCAGGGACGGCCGGGCCGGTGCCAACGCGGGCGTGCTGGAGGACTACGCGGACATCGCCGAGGGCTTCCTCGCGCTGTACGCCGTCACCGGCGGGGCGGAGTGGCTCCAGCTGGCGGGCGGGCTCCTCGACACCGTGCTCAAGCACTTCACCGACGAGGCGTCCGGCGCGCTCTACGACACCGCCGACGACGCCGAGGAGCTGATCCGCCGCCCGCAGGACCCGACCGACAACGCGACCCCGTCCGGCTGGACGGCCGCCGCCGGCGCCCTGCTCACGTACGCCGCCTACACCGGCTCGGCCCGCCACCGCACCGCCGCCGAACGGGCGCTCGGCATCGTCGGCGCGCTCGCCGCCCGGGCGCCGCGCTTCATCGGCTGGGGCCTCGCCGTCGCGGAGGCGCTGCTCGACGGGCCGCGCGAGGTCGCCGTCGTCGGCCCCGCGGACGACCCGGCGACGGCCGCGCTGCGGCGGGCGGCGCTGCTGGCCACCGCGCCGGGGGCGGTCGTGGCGGTCGGGGCGCCGGCGACCGGCGACACCGAGGTGCCGCTGCTGGCCGACCGGCCGCTGGTGGGCGGGGCGCCCGCCGCGTACGTCTGCCGGCACTTCGCGTGCGACGCGCCGACCACGGACGCGGCGGTGCTGGGCGAGCGGCTGGGCGTGGCCGTCGAGTAGCCGCGGGCGGCGCGCGGCGGCCGGTTAATCGGTGGTGGCGGTGTCCGGGGCGGCGCGAGAATGGCGCATGGCCTGGACCCTGAGCAGTTCCCTCGACGACTTCCGCGAGCGGGCGGGCGGCTTCCTCGCCGCGCACCCGGCCGAGAACACCGTCCTGCTCACGGTCGTACACCGGCTCGCCGAGTCGGGGCCGCAGGTCTTCGGGCAGCGGCCGCCGGCCTTCGGGTGGTGGACCGCGGCCCCGGGCGGCCCGGTCCTGGGCGCCTTCCTGCAGACGCCGCCGTACGAGCCCCGGCTCGGCCGCATGCCGGCCGACGCGGCGGCCGAGCTCGCCGCCGAACTCGCCTCCGCCGGGCCGGAGTTCGCGGAGGTCGACGGCGTGTCCGGCGGGGTGGGCGCGGTCCGTGCCTTCGCCGCCGCGTGGACGGCGACCAGCGGGTGCCGGCAGTCCGTCAAGGAGAACCAGCGGCTGTACCGGCTCGGCCGGCTGACCGGCCCGCCGCGCCCGCCGGCCGGCCGCCACCGGCAGGCCTCGGCGGCCGACCGGGAGCTCGTGATCCGCTGGTACGAGGAGTTCGCGGCCGAGGCCGGTGTCCTGGCGCCCGACATCCCGCGGTCCGTCGACGACCGCACCGCCGCCGGGGGCCTGCACCTCTGGGAGGACGGCGGCGAGCCGGTCGCGCTGGCCGGCAACAGCCCGGTGATCGCCGGGATGTCCCGCATCGGCCCCGTCTACACCCCCGCCGACCGGCGCGGCCGCGGCTACGCGAGCGCCGTCACGGCCGCCGCCACGGCGCACGCCCTCGCCGAGGGCGCCGCGCAGGTGCTGCTCTACACCGACCTGGCCAACCCGGTCAGCAACTCGATCTACCGGCAGATCGGGTACCGGCCGGTGGAGGACTGCCTGGGGGTGGCCTTCACGCGGTAGCGGCCGCGGCCCCGTCGCGTCGCGGCGGATCACTCCCAGTCCCACCGGACCCCGAGCAGGCACGGGGTCAGCGCCGTCGCGACGAGGTGCACGCAGTGGTGCCCGTCGAGCGTCAGCTCCTCGCTCTCGTACGGTGCTTCGCCCGGCGAGTGGAGCGCGAAGCGGTGGCAGCGGACCGGCAGGGCGGCCGGGTCGAAGGTGACCTGGAGGACGTACTGGCCCGCGCCCGAGTTGAAGCCGCGGACGTACTCGCAGCTGGGCCCGGGCGAGGGCGCGTCGTCGAAGCCGTAGCCGAGCAGGTGGGTGTCGCCCGCCCGCAGCCGGCGGTCGAGGAGGAGCTCGGCGACGAGCAGGTGGTGGGCCTGGTCGCGGCGGACGCGACCCGGGCGGCAGTTCTCCTCGGCGCGGACGCCGACCTGGGTGATGTCGCAGCCCGGGTCGCCCTGGTAGATGGCCAGGTAGCGGTCGATGCCGTCGCGGTGGGCGCGCAGGGCGTGCTGGGAGTCGCGGCGGACGAGCTGGCGGTCGGGGCCGATGCGGATCCGCTCGATGTGGGTGATGGTGTGCAGCCCGGTGTCGCGGGGGCCGGCGATGGTGGCGAGCAGGTCGTCGACGGCCGTGGCCGGGGTGATGAGGTCGCGGTAGGGGCGCACGGGCGGGCCGGTGGGGGCGGTGTCGGCGGCGCGGCGCGGGCCGAGCAGCCGGGTGAGGGAGTGCTCGGGCAGGTCCAGCACCGCCTCCAGGGCGGCGACGGCACGGAGCGATTCCGGCCGTTCGGGGCGCCGCCGGCCCTGCTGCCAGTAGCTGAGGCTGGTGAGGCCCACGTGGACGCCGCGCAGCGCGAGGTGGCGCCGGACGCGGTGCAGGGCGAGGCCGCGGGCGGTGATGGCGGTGCGCAGGGCCAGGTGGAACGGGCCGGTGCGCAGCGCGGCGGCGAGATCGGGGTGCTCGCTGCGGTGCATGTCTTCCTCCTGGGGAACGGGCGTGGGGAGCCCAGGATTTGACCGTGAATATTCACATCAGCCCGGCCGTTTGTCACCCGTCCGGGCGTGTCGCGCGGGCGTTCCACGGGCGGTGTTCACACCGGGTCACGCCCGTTCACACCTGATCCGCGGCGCCCGCGGCGCCCGTTGACCGGCCTTCGTCAACGGCGCGATGCTCATGGCGCGATCCGGACCGCGCCCCCACACAGCACTTCCCTCTGCTCGTGCAAGGAGGCATTCCCCCATGCCAGTTCCACGGATACGGCTGCGCCGCGCGGTCTCGGTGCTCGCGCTGGGCGTGCTCGGCCCGGCGCTCACCGCGGCCGCGGCCACGCCGGCCGCCGCCGCTCCCGGCCAGGACCGGGTCCCCACCCCGGTCCGGCCGCACGCCCAGGTCCGCCAGGCCGCCGCGCCCGGCAGCACGGCCGACCTGGCCGGCACGTACAAGAAGCTCAACATCACCATGCAGCAGCAACAGCAGACCAACTGGTGCTGGGCGGCGAGCGGGAACACCATCGCCACCTGGTTCGGCTACACCTACAGCCAGAACCAGTTCTGCAACGCGGCGTTCGGCCGCTCGGTCGACTCCGGCTGCCCCAACAGCCAGGCCACGCTGGGCGACGTCCAGAACGCGCTCGGCTGGATCGGCATCAACCCCGGTTCGTACGTCACCGGCTACCTGCGCTACAGCACGGTGCAGGCCGAGGTGGACGCGAACCGGCCGATCGAGGCGCGCATCCAGTGGAGCTCGGGCGGCGGGCACATGCACGTCCTCTACGGGTACGACACCGGCAACAACTGGGTCTACTGGGGCGACCCGTGGCCCTCCAACTACCGCTACAACTGGGCGGACTACTGGTACTACGTGAACAACGACACGTTCTCGTGGACCCACTCCCTGTACCGGATCGGCGCGTGAGGGGCGACCATGACTGACCTCGGGAAGACCCGCCGGGCCGCCATCACCGCCCTGCCGGCCACCGTGCTGCTGGCGGTCGGCGTCGTGCTGGCCCTCGCGCCAGCCGCGCACGCCGACGCACCGGCCGGCGCGCCCGCGCCGGTGGCCGCCGCCGACCTGGCGAAGGCCCGCGACGCCGTGCGGAGCCCGGCTGTGCTGGACCGGCTCGGCCACTTCTTCGCCCGCAAGGGCGTCCCGCCGACGCAGCAGCTGACCATCGGCGCGGACGAGGAGGCGCGGGCGGCGACCGCCGAGACGCCCCGGCTCGCCGGCGACACCGTGCCGGTGTACACCCTGGACGCCGCCTTCGTGGCCGGCACCCCGGGCGCGGCCGTCGCGAGGGCGGAGTTCACCGCGAGCAAGGTGGTCGCGGCGGACGGGCAGACCGCTTCGGTGTGGACGGTCCGCCAGGGCGACGACTGGCGGGTCGTCAACATCGCCTCGGGCGGCGACGAGGGCGACTACGCGGCGAAGGCGGCGGCGGACGGCGGCACCGCGTTCCGCGAACCGCAGATCAACGCGTGGTACGCGCTGCGCGACGGCCGGGTGCTGCCGCTCGACGACGAGGCCCGTCGCTCGGTGGGCGCGGACGGGGTGGCGCTGGCCGCGTACCAGCAGCTGGTCCACCAGCGGTACGGCGACAAGCTGCCCGGCTCGGCGTACGACCGGGCGGGCGAGGGCGGCGGCTACCAGGTGGCCGCCGCCGCACCGGAACCGGCCGGCCACGGTGCGCTGCTCCCCGCCGCGACGGCGGGCGCGGCGCTGGGCGCCACCGCGCTGGTCGGCGCGGCCGCGGTCCTGCGGCGGAGGACCGGCGCCCGACGAGGGTAGGGCGTCACCGCACGGGGAGGCGGGGCCCGGCCGACACGGCCGGGCCCCGCCCTCGTGCGTTCGGGGTCGGGCGCTTTCGGACGCGTAAAGAGGGGACGGTACGGCGGCCGTCGACCCGGGAGGGTGATCCCGGGGGGCCGTGGGGCTCGTCCGGGGGTGCTTTAAGTGCGGCTCCCGCACATGGAATTGACGCAACGTTGATCTGTCGTTCGCCGTCCGGAGGCAGCTCGGAGTGACTGACGGTAGATACCATGTGGCAATCGGTCAGTGCTGGCCGACGCGTGCCGAGAGCGGAGAAGGGGTGGGGCGGCAGGAGCCGACCACGAGCCCGGCGCCGGGAAAGGGGAGCCGTAGTGGCTGACAGTGACGACAGGCGGGCCGGTGCCCAGGTGTGGGGCGCGGCCGTGGTGGTGGGGTCCGCGCTGGCCGTGGTCGCGGCCTATCTGATCAACGGTGCCGCGCTGGTCCTGGCGGTCGCCGGGGTCGAGGTGCTGCTGCTCATGGTGTACGTCGCCCGGCGCTGGCGGGCGCTGCACCGGGCGGACGCGCCCGGCGGCCACCGCCCGTCCGCCGGGACCCCGAACGCCGCGCACTGCGAGCGCTGCCGCCGGGCCCGCGAGGCGCTGGACGCGCGCCAGTCGCGCGGCGGCGCGGGCGCTGCGGGCCGTGCGTCGCACCGGCGCCACCCACAGGGCCGGGCGCCGCACGAGCACCCCTGGACGGCGGAACGGGCGGTCACCCGGTCCGTGGACGTGGACCGGACGACCGCCCGCCGTGGAGCGCCGGACTCAGCCGGCCGCGCTGTAGGCCACCAGTGAGACCCCGACGTACTGCACGATGAACGCGCCGAGCGTGAAGGCGTGGAACACCTCGTGGAACCCGAACCAGCGCGGTGACGGGTCGGGCCGCTTGAGGCCGTACACCACCCCGCCGACGCTGTAGAGCACCCCGCCGACGATCATCAGCACCAGGACGGCCACGCCGCCGGTGCGCAGGAAGTCCGGCAGGAAGAACGCCGCGGCCCAGCCCAGCGCGATGTACACCGGCGTGTACAGCCAGCGCGGCGCGCCGACCCAGAACACCCGGAACGCGATCCCGGCCAGCGCGCCGCCCCAGACCGCCCAGAGCAGCACCTGCTGGGCGGCGCCCTTGAGCAGCAGGATCGTGAACGGCGTGTAGGTCCCCGCGATGATCAGGAAGATGTTCGCGTGGTCCAGCCGGCGCAGGACGGCGTCCCCGCGCGGCCCCCAGTCGAAGCGGTGGTAGACCGCGCTGACCCCGAACAGCAGCCACGCGCTCGCCGAGTAGACCGCGCACGCGATCTTGGCGGGCGTGGAGTCGGCCAGGCAGATCAGGACGATCCCGGCCGCGACGGTGGCGGGGAACATCCCGGCGTGCAGCCAGCCGCGCCACTTCGGCTTGCTCTCCGTCGCGTTCGCGGCGCCCCGCACGAGCTCTGCAGTCATGCGCAGCATGCTACCCGGTACTTACGGGTCCGTAGGTTACTGGCAGGTAGGAAGTGGCGATCGCCACACTTAGACATTTTGGAGCAATTGAAGTGTGGCGCAGCGCACTCCGGCCCGGACGTGAGCGACGTGTTACTCGCCAGTAATCATACTAACTGTAGTAAAAGATGCGTCAATTTCACCGGTGTGCCGCAATCCGGCCTTGAACCCGGAGCTACGCTGCAAGCACCCTCAGACCCCCGCTACGCCGTCTCCCCGCCGGGATGGCGTGAAGGAGCGATCGTGTCGTACGAGATCTCTGCTGTCAGCGCATCCGCGCCCACCCGTCACCAGCGCCTGGTGGCGTGGGTGAGCGAGATCGCTGAGCTCACCCAGCCGGCCCGCATCGAGTGGTGCGACGGCTCCGACGAGGAGTACCAGCGCCTCGCGGACCTGCTGGTGGCTCAGGGCACCTTCAAGAAGCTGAACGAGGAGAAGCGCCCGAACTCCTACTACGCCGCCTCGGACCCGTCCGACGTGGCGCGCGTGGAGGACCGCACCTTCATCTGCTCCGAGCAGGAGAAGGACGCCGGGCCGACCAACCACTGGAAGGCCCCCGCCGAGATGCGCGAGGTCTTCCAGGGCGAGCAGGGCCTGTTCCGCGGCGCCATGAAGGGCCGCACGATGTACGTCGTGCCGTTCTCGATGGGCCCGGTCGGCTCCCCGCTGGCCGCCTACGGCGTCGAGATCACCGACTCCGCCTACGTCGCCGTGTCGATGCGCGTCATGACCCGCATGGGCAAGGCCGTGCTCGACCAGCTCGGCGAGGACGGCGACTTCGTCAAGGCCGTCCACACCGTCGGCGCCCCGCTCGCCGAGGGCGAGGCGGACGTCCCGTGGCCGTGCAACAGCACCAAGTACATCTCGCACTTCCCGGAGACCAAGGAGATCTGGTCCTTCGGCTCGGGCTACGGCGGCAACGCCCTGCTCGGCAAGAAGTGCTACGCGCTGCGCATCGCCTCGACGATGGCCCGCGACGAGGGCTGGCTCGCCGAGCACATGCTCATCCTGAAGCTCACCCCGCCGTCCGGCGAGGTCAAGTACGTGGCCGCGGCCTTCCCGTCGGCCTGCGGCAAGACCAACCTGGCCATGCTCCAGCCCACCATCCCGGGCTGGAAGGTCGAGACGATCGGCGACGACATCGCCTGGATGCGCTTCGGCGCCGACGGCCGCCTCTACGCCATCAACCCGGAGGCCGGCTTCTTCGGCGTCGCCCCCGGCACCGGCGTGGACACCAACGCCAACGCCATCGACACCCTCTGGGGCAACACGGTCTTCACCAACGTCGCCCTCACCGACGACGGCGACGTGTGGTGGGAGGGCCTCACCGACGAGCCCCCGGCGCACCTCACCGACTGGCGCGGCAACGACTGGACCCCCGAGTCCGGCACCCCGGCCGCCCACCCGAACGCCCGCTTCGCCGTCCCGGCCGCGCAGTGCCCGACCATCGCCCCCGAGTGGGAGGACCAGGCGGGCGTGCCGATCTCGGCGATCCTGTTCGGCGGCCGCCGCGCCACCGCCGTCCCGCTGGTGACGGAGTCCTTCGACTGGCAGCACGGCGTCTTCCTCGGCGCCAACATCGCCTCCGAGAAGACCGCCGCCGCCGAGGGCACCGTCGGCGAGCTGCGCCGCGACCCGTTCGCGATGCTGCCGTTCTGCGGCTACAACATGGGCGACTACTTCGCCCACTGGCTGAAGGTCGGCGCCCAGGCGGACGCGGCCAAGCTGCCGAAGATCTACTACGTGAACTGGTTCCGCAAGAACGCCGAGGGCAGCTTCGTCTGGCCCGGCTACGGCGAGAACAGCCGCGTGCTCAAGTGGATCGTCGAGCGCCTGGAGGGCACCGGCGAGGGCGTCGAGACCCCGATCGGCGTGCTGCCCACCACCGAGGGCTTCGATCTGGACGGCCTGGAGCTGGCCAAGGAGGACGTCGAGCTGCTCTTCACCGTGGACGCCGACATCTGGCGCCAGGAGGCCGCGCTCGTGCCGGCCCACCTGGAGATGTTCGGGGACCACACCCCGAAGGAGCTGTGGGACGAGTACAAGAGCCTCGTCGCGCGTCTCGGCTGAGCCTGAGCCTCAGCCGTGACAACGGCCGGTGCGCTGCACGAACTTCGCACCGGCCGAGCGGCAGGACGGCCGGAGCCCCCCGCCGGACGGTCTTTCCCCGACCAAGGAGACCGTCCGGGCCGAGGCTCCGGCCGTAGTGTTCTTCCCGCGCGTCCTTCCGGCGCCTACGGCTGGGCGTAGCCGCTCAGGAAGTCCCCGATCCTGGTGACGGCGTCGGTGATCTCCTCGGCGCGGGGCAGGGTGACGAGGCGGAAGTGGTCCGGCTCGGGCCAGTTGAAGCCGGTGCCCTGGACCAGCAGGATGCGCTCGGAGCGCAGCAGGTCGAGCACCATCTGGGCGTCGTCCTTGATCTTGTAGACCTTCGGGTCCAGCCGGGGGAAGGCGTACAGCGCGCCCTTGGGCTTGACGCAGCTGACGCCCGGGATGTCGTTGAGCAGCTCGTACGCGGCGTCGCGCGAGGCGAGCAGCCGGCCGCCGGGCAGGACGAGGTCGCGGATGGACTGCCGCCCGCCGAGCGCCGCGGCCACCGCGTGCTGGGCCGGCATGTTGGCGCACAGGCGCATCGAGGCGAGCACGGTGAGGCCCTCGATGTAGCTGCGGGCGCGGGTGCGGTCGCCGGACAGGACCATCCAGCCGGAGCGGAAGCCGGCCACCCGGTAGGACTTGGACAGCCCGTTGAAGGTGACGCAGAAGAGGTCGGGCGCGAGCGTGGCCAGCGGGACGTGCTCGGCGTCGTCGTAGAGGATCTTGTCGTAGATCTCGTCCGCGTAGACGACCAGCTTGTGCCGGCGGGCGATCTCGACGATCCCCTCCAGCACCTCGCGCGGGTAGACCGCGCCGGTCGGGTTGTTGGGGTTGATCACGACGATGGCCCGGGTCCGGTCGGTGACCTTGGCCTCGATGTCGGCGAGGTCCGGGTACCACTCGGACTGCTCGTCGCAGCGGTAGTGCACGGCGGTGCCGCCGGCCAGCGAGACCGAGGCGGTCCACAGCGGGTAGTCGGGCGCCGGGACGAGCACCTCGTCGCCGTCGTCGAGCAGCGCCGTCATGGCGAGCTGGATCAGCTCGGAGACGCCGTTGCCGAGGAAGACGTCGTCGACGGAGAGGCCGTGCAGGCCGCGGTCCTCGTAGTGCATGACGACGGCGCGGCGGGCGGACAGGAGGCCCTTGGAGTCGCCGTAGCCGTGCGCGGTCGCGAGGTTGCGCAGGATGTCCTGGAGGATCTCCGGGGGCGCCTCGAACCCGAACACGGCGGGGTTCCCGGTGTTGAGCTTGAGGATGCGGTGGCCCTGTTCCTCCAACCGCATCGCCTCGTCGAGCACCGGTCCGCGGATGTCGTAGCAGACGTTGGCGAGCTTGCTGGACTGGATGACCTGCATGCCTGCCTACTTTAGGGCCACGACCGGGCCCCGCGGCGCGTGTCCTGCAACACGTGCGGCGGGGCCCCGCGAGGGCTCCTTCGATCGGCAGGCGGGTGCCGTCAGCCGACCTTCCAAACCAGGGGTGCGGTGTCCAGGATGTTGCCGTACGTGAGGAACGCCGGCGGGTTCTCGTTCGGAACGAGATAGACGGCACACAGCTTCACCGACTGCCCGGGCGCGAGCGTCACGAGCGACTTGGTGTCGCACTGCGGGATCGCCTTCTCCAGGGTCGGCGCCGGCAGCGTGCCCGCGGAGTGGTCCTTCGGCTTCACCCACACCCGCATCATGTAGGCGTCCTGGGCGAGCGCGGTCCCGGTGCGGTTGGTGAACGTCATGCTGACGTAGTAAGGGGTCTTGCCGGTGGCGAGGTCCGGCAGGAAGCCGAACGGGGCGATCTCGTTCGCGGTGCCCTTGGTGATCGAGACGGCCGTGGCGTCCACGGTCGAGCTCTTGCCGAGGTAGCGGCCGGTGCCGCCGAGCGCGAGCGGGTGGTCGTAGCTGACCTGCGTGACGTTGTTGCCGCCCGCGGTGACCGACGGCTGCGGGCCGTCCCCGGGTGCGGCCGGGGCGCCGGTGGCCGCGGAGGGGACGGCGCCCGGCGTGGCTGGCGGGGTGGCGGTGGCGGTGGCGGGCGGCGCGGCCGGGTCGCCGGTGCTCGCGGCCGGGTCGGCGTTGTCCGGGCCGCAGGCGGTCAGCAGCAGCGCGAGCGCCGCGGCCGGAACCGCGGCGCGGGCGGCCCGGGTTGTGAACCGGGTCTTCGTCATGGTCGTTCCCCCGTTGGATGATGTGGGTCGGTGGGCCCCCGCCCGCCGGGCGTCCCGCTTGTCATGTGGGCGCTGAGCGAGAGGGGGTTGCGCCGGTGATGCTAGCGGCCGCCGGGGCGGTACCGACCGGTTTTCTGGTGGCTCCGTTGCTGCGGGGCCTGGTGGCCAGGTTCGCCGTGCCCGAGGGCGAGGCGTGGTGCCGGGCCTGCCCGTCGTGCGCGGCTCCGACGCGGCTGCTGCCGCCGACCGGGCGCTGCCCGCGCTGCCGGGAGCGGGTGGGCGCCGGCGCGTGGACGGTCGAGGCCGCCGCCGCGGCCGTCGCCGTCGCGGTGGTGCTCGCGGCGGACGGGTCGTCGGCCGCGGCGCTGGCCTGGGCGGCCGGGCTCGGCGTGGTGCTCGCCTTCGTCGACGGCCGGGTGCGCCGGCTGCCGTACCGGCTGACGCTGCCGCTGGCCGCCGGGCTGGCCGTGCTGCTGGCCGCGTCCGCCGTGGCCGAGGGCCGGCCGGGGGTGCTGGTGCGCTGCCTGCTGGTGGCGCTCGCGGCCGGGGCCCTGTTCGAACTGCCGGTCTGGCTGGGCCTGATGGGCCCGGGGGACTCCCCGCTGGCGTTCGCGCTGGGCGGTCTGCTCGGTTGGTACGGGTGGGGCGTGGCGTTCAGCGGGCTGTTCTTCACCGTCCTGCTGGCCGGCCTGTGGGCGGTGCTGAGGGCCGTCGCCGCGCTGGCGCGCCGCCGTCCGGTGCGCGGACTCGAGGTCCCGGTGGGCCCGTTCCTGCTGCTCGGCACGTTGTCCGCGGTACTGGTGCGCTGAGCGGCCGCGGCCCGCACGGCTGGAGCCCGCACGGCCGCGGCACGCACGGACGGGGCCCGCAGCACCGGTCGCGGTACTGCGGGCCCCGCCGCGGACGCGCCCACCCCACCCTCAAGGAGCGGCGCGTCGCGGGGAATCAGGTCCTGGCGGTGCTCACTGCATCTTGTGGACGAACGGGCCGACGGCGTTGGAGAACGCGTTGCCGTTGTTGGCGTCCCAGTTGGTGGACCAGGTCATCGCGCCGCGGATGGTCGGCCACTTGGCCGGCGGGACGAAGCTGCCGCAGTTGGTGCCGGTGGCCAGGCAGTTGAGCGCGTTGTTCACGACCGACGGGTCGACGTAGCCGCCGCCGGCCGCCTTGGAGGAGGCGGGGACGCCGATGCCGACCTGGTCGGGCCGCAGGCCGCCCTGGATGTGGGTGCAGACCTGCGAGGTGATGAAGTCGACCGTGCCCTGGTTGTAGACCTTGCCGTCGCAGCCGTTCATGCCGCCCGAGTTGTAGAACTGGGTGTTGACGACGGTCAGGATGTCCTTGGTGTTGAGCGCCAGCTGGAAGTAGGCGCCGGCGGTGCTGTACATCCCGATCGTCTCGGGCGCCATCGTCAGGACGAAGCCCGGGCCGGCCTTGGCCTGCAGGGCGTGCAGCGCGTCGCCGAGCGGGCCGGGCTGGACGCCGTTCTCCAGGTCGACGTCGACGCCGTCGAAGCCGTAGTCCTTGAGGATCGCGGCGGCGCTGTCGGCGAAGGCGGCGCCGGCCGTCGCGTCGCCGACGCTGATCGCGCCGTTCTGGCCGCCGATGGACAGCACGACCTTCTTGCCGGCCGCCTGCTTGGCCTTGATGTCGGCCCGGAACTGCGCGTCGGTGTAGCCGCCCAGGGCCTTGGACAGGCCCGGGTCGAGGGTGAAGCTGATCGCGCCGGTCCGGGTGGGCACGGCGTCGGCGAAGGAGACCGCGATGATGTCGTAGGCGCTCTGGACGTCGGCCAGGCGCTGCGGGGTCGAGCCGTTGTCGAAGTTCTGCCAGTAGCCGGTGACGGCGTGCGCGGGCAGCCCGGTGGCCGGCGGCGTGGTCGGCGGGGCGGTCGGGGTCGCGGTGGCGGTCGGCGTGGCCGTGGCGGTCGGCGTGGCCGTCGGGGTGGGGGTCCGGGTCGGCGTCGGCGTCGCGGTGGGGGTCGCGGTCGGTGTGGCGGTGGCCGTCGCGGTCGGGCTCGGCGCCGGGGTGCCGCCCGGGCCGGCCAGGCTCACGTCGTCCGCGAGGTAGGCGGCCTGGCCGTACCAGCCGTGCAGGTACAGCGTGATGCTGGTGGCGTTCGGGCCGGTGGTGAAGGTGGTGGCCAGCTGGTTCCAGCCGGTCTGGTTCGACCACACGCTCGGGTCGGTGGCGCCGGTGCCGCGCGCGCCGAGGTAGACGTACGGGCCCTGGACCCACGCGCTCAGCGAGTAGCTGGAGTTGGGCAGCACGCTGACGGTCTGGGTGCACTCGGCGGTGTCCGCCGATCCCGGGGTGGCCTGGAGCGCGCCGCTGCCGGAGTGGACCGGGGCGGAGACCGCGGCGGCGGTGCCGGTGCAGGTCCAGCCGGCGAGCCCGTTCTCGAAGCCGCCGTTGGTGACGAGCTCGCCGACGGCCGCGCTCGCGCCGCCGGCGAAGAGCGCGAGGCCGGTGCCGGCCAGCGCGAGGGCGGTCGCACCGGCGGCGACGGCCGGGAGGGGGCTGCGCCGGCGCTTGTGCGCGGGCTGGTTCGGCGTACGGGCCATGGGGTGACGCTCCTGGGGGAGGAGCGGCCGCCGCGGTGGGGGTCGCGGCGGCCGCGTGTGGGGGAGGGGAGGTCCGCGGTCATGCTGGTGGGGGAGGGGCCGGGACCGTCGCGTCGATCTCGTTCCGTCCCGGATCAAAAGCTGGACTAGACCATTGCCGGGCGTCAAGCACCGGAACGTCGGCTTACGGATTCCTTAAGGAACCGGAGACCGTTCCGTAGCCGTCGCCGCCGGCCCCGCCCGCGGCCCGCGACATGCACGTCGCGACAGACTTCGTACAGGACCGTGACCAGACCGCTACCTGCGGCTTTCCCGGTCGCCTGCGCGCCGGAGTAGGCTGCGCCGGGGTGGTGACGCACCCGCCGAAATGAGTACGGAGGGGCCGAAAACATGGGTCTGCGCGATGTCGTGGAACGCACGCCGGGGCTGCGCACGCTGCTGCACGGTGCGTACGGGCTCTACGGCCGCCGGGTCGAGGTCCACCTCGCCCGCACTCCCAACCACATCGGCGTGATCCTCGACGGCAACCGCCGCTGGGCCAAGGCCGCCGGCGGCTCCACCGCGTACGGCCACCAGCGCGGCGCCGACAAGATCAGCGAGTTCCTCGGCTGGTGCGACGAGACCCACGTCAAGGTCGTCACCCTGTGGATGCTCTCCACCGACAACCTCGACCGGCCCGCCGACGAACTCGTCCCGCTGCTCGGGATCATCGAGGACGCCGTCACGGGCCTCGCCGCCGCCCGCCGGTGGAAGGTGCACCCGGTCGGCGCGCTGGACCTGCTCCCGCAGCACACCGCCGACGTGCTCAAGCGCGCCGCCGAGGAGACCGCCGGGATCGAGGGCATCACCGTCAACGTCGCCGTCGGCTACGGCGGCCGGCACGAGATCGCCGACGCCGTCCGCTCGCTGCTCCAGGAGCACGCCGAGCGCGGCACGTCGATCGAGGAACTGGCCGGGATCCTGGACCCGGAGCACATCGCCGAGCACCTCTACACCCGCAACCAGCCCGACCCGGACCTGATCATCCGCACCTCGGGCGAGCAGCGGCTGTCCGGATTCCTGCTCTGGCAGAGCGCGCACAGCGAGTTCTACTTCTGCGAGGCGTACTGGCCGGCCTTCCGCAAGGTCGACTTCCTGCGGGCGCTGCGCGCGTTCGAGCAGCGCAACCGGCGCCTGGGCCTGTAGCGCCCGCCGCTCCCGACTGACCCCCCGTAGGGGTGGCCTACCCGGCCGCCGCGCGAGGCCAAACGTTCACCGGCAATGATCCGTCAGTTCGCCGGGGACGCGAATGCACCGCCCCTCGCCTGGGAATACTCCAATCAGTCCGGTCCCGGGGCCACCGGGGCAGCGGGGCCGGCTTGCCGCGGATGACGCAGGGTCATCCGCTCTGGAGGCCTAGTGGTCAGTTCCAAGAGCCGCCGGACACCAGACCGGCGCACGTACGTTCTCGACACCAGCGTGCTCCTGGCGGACCCTCTCGCCATGACCCGCTTCGAGGAGCACGAGGTCGTCCTCCCGGTGGTCGTCGTCACCGAGCTGGAAGCCAAGCGGCACCACCCCGAGCTGGGCTACTTCGCCCGCCAGGCGCTGCGGCTTCTCGACGACTACCGCATCCGCCACGGCCGGCTCGACGAGCCGATCCCGGTCGGCGAGCTCGGCGGGACGATCCGGGTCGAGCTCAACCACTCCGACCTGTCGATACTGCCGGCCGGCTACCGCTCCGGGGGCGGCGAGGCGGACACCCGGATCCTCGCGGTCGCCCGCAACCTGCAGGCCGAGGGCTACGACGTCACCGTCGTGTCCAAGGACCTGCCGCTGCGGATCAAGGCCAGCTCGGTGGGCCTGCTCGCCGAGGAGTACCGGGCCGAGCTCGCGATCACCTCCGGCTGGACGGGCATGTCCGAGCTGCACGTCGCGGCCGACGACGTGGACGCGCTGTTCGCGGCCGGCCACGACGTCTCGGTGGACATCGAGGGGGCCGCCGAGCTGCCCGTCCACACCGGACTGGTGCTCACCTCGGAGCGCGGCCGCGCGCTCGGCCGGGTGACCGGCGACGGCCGGGTCCGGCTGGTGCGCGGCGAGCGGGAGGCGTTCGGCCTGCGCGGGCGCAGCGCCGAACAGCGGGTCGCGCTGGACCTGCTGCTCGACCCGGACGTCGGCATCGTCTCGATGGGCGGCCGGGCCGGTACGGGCAAGTCCGCCCTGGCGCTGTGCGCGGGGCTGGAGGCGGTGCTGGAGCGGAGGCAGCATCGCAAGGTGATGGTCTTCCGGCCGCTGTACGCGGTCGGCGGGCAGGAACTCGGCTACCTGCCGGGGTCCGAGACGGAGAAGATGAGCCCCTGGGCGCAGGCGGTCTTCGACACCCTCTCCGCCGTCACCACTCCGGACGTGATCGAGGAGGTCATCGCACGGGGGATGCTGGAGGTCCTGCCGCTCACCCACATCCGCGGGCGCTCGCTGCACGACGCCTTCGTGATCGTGGACGAGGCGCAGTCGCTGGAGCGGAACGTGCTGCTGACGGTGCTGTCCCGGATCGGCCAGGGCTCGCGGGTGGTGCTCACCCACGACGTGGCCCAGCGGGACAACCTCCGGGTGGGCCGGTACGACGGCGTGGTGGCGGTGGTGGAGAAGCTGAAGGGGCATCCGCTGTTCGCGCACATCACCCTCACCCGCTCGGAGCGTTCGCCGATCGCGGCTCTGGTCACGGAAATGTTGGAGGACATCCACCCGTGATCCACGACTGACCGGGACATAGTCGGACAATCCGGTCAACTTCGCACGTGGGGCCCGCTCCTGACGGAGCGGGCCCCGTCCGTTTCATCACGTCGAGTACCTGTCTGTCCGGAGAACTCCCGTGCGGTGAATGTGACATGCGCCACGCGGGCGGGAATTGCGTCGAACGTGCCCGGTGCGGCATGGTGAGGGTTCTGTCAGGCCCCGCGTACGGCGCGGCAGGGCTTCCGGGCAACCGGAGTCCGGCCCGGAAGGTCCGCCAACTCCGTTCGGTGGACGCACAATTGAAAACCGACGAGCCGTACGCCGCCCGATCTCAACGCCCGGTCGCCTCACCTCGGCCGGACGCCGGGCCAGCACCTCCCGTGACCAGAGCACCTGCGGAGGTCCGTGCCAAGGGGCATGTTGCGTCCGCACGGTCACGCGTGGGCGATGCTGGAAGGAAACCATGTGACTCGGATCTCGGTCCGGGGAGTTGCTGTGGCCTCCGCCACCGCCGTCACCGCCGTCGGTGCCGTCGTGGGTGTGGCCTCGGGCAGCGAGGGCAAGACCACGCAGACGGTCGACGTCGCCGGCGCGACCTTGCTCGCCGAAGTCCCCTCTGGCGCCCAGGCGCAGATCATCAGTGACAACATCGGCCAGCAGGCGTCCTCTCAGCAGGCCTCTGCCGAGGCTGCCGCCAAGGCCGCCGCGGAGCAGAAGGCCGCCGAGGAGGCCGCGCGCCAGAAGGCCGCCGCCGACGCCCAGGCGAAGGCCGACGCGCAGGCCAAGGCCGACGCCGCCGCCAAGGCGGCCGCGGACGCCCAGGCGAAGCGCCAGGCCGACGAGGCCGCCAACCGCTCCAAGGCCCGCTCGGCCCTGGCCGCCACGGACAACAGCGCCCCGCCGGTCTCGGTCAGCCCGGGCTCGGTGCAGGACACCGCGCGGCAGATCGTCGGCAACGACACCCAGTTCCAGTGCTTCAGCCAGATCGTGAAGCGCGAGAGCGGCTGGGACTACACCGCGACCAACAAGAGCTCCGGCGCCTACGGCCTGGTCCAGGCGCTGCCCGGCTCCAAGATGGCCTCGGCCGGTGCCGACTGGCGCACCAACCCGGCGACCCAGATCCAGTGGGGCCTCAGCTACATGAACAGCCGCTACGGCAGCCCCTGCGGCGCCTGGTCGTTCTGGCAGGCCCACAGCTGGTACTAGGAGCCACCCCGCCCCGGCGGACTCCACGCAAGGCCACGGCCCCCGGCCGCTCACCCGCTGAGCGCCCGGGGGCCGTGTCGTCGGCGACCCCGCCGGGGCGGGCGGGCCGCGCCGCCCGGCCGCGCTGACCAACGCGCTCACGGGCGGTGCGGTCCTGGGTGCGGACGCGGGGCGCGGGAAGGGGTCCTGGTTTTGCTTCCCGCACCGGCCGGTCCGCCGGCGGATGGCTGGGGGCCGCTCCGGCTTCGGGGTCTCGCTCCGACTCCTCCCCAGCGTCGTGCATCCGAAACCTCACGTTCCGTCCCCTTTTACGGGCGTTCGCGCGCCGGGCCGGTGCGTTCGAACCGGGGTCGGCCGGGCCGAACCCGCCGGGCGGCCGGACTCGTTCCGCCCCGGGCGGGTAGCGTCATCCCTGACGGCCGTGGCGCGACGCACGGCGTACCGCCGGGTGACGGCGGACCGGCACGGGAGCGGTGGTAGCGAGGATGGCGCGGGGCGGGAAGGCCTTCAAGGCCGTGGCCAAGGGCATGGCCGTGGTGGCGAGCGCGGCCGCTGTGATCGAACGGCGCCGGCGTGCCGCGATGACGGCCGATCCGCACGACGCCGTCGCGCTGCCGGGCGCCCTCCCGGACACCGAGCGGGCCGACCCGCCCGCCGCCGTGACCGCACCGGCCCCGGCCGACACGGCGGGGCCGCTGCCCGTCCCGCGCACCGACTCCGCCCCCGTCGTGGAGGCGCCGCCCGCTCCGGTGGAACCGGCCGCGCCCGCGCCGGTCGCGCCGGGCGCCCAGGGCGCGCACCCCCGGGAGTACCACCCGGGCCGGCCCGCGACGCCCGTCGAGGCCGTGCCGTGGGGCCTGCGGGTCGCCGCCGAGTCCACCTGGCGGCTGCTGCTGCTCGGCGCCGCGCTCTACGTCGTCTTCTACGTCGTCGACATGCTGCGGCTGGTCGCCTTCTCGGTGCTGGCCTCGCTGCTGATCTCGGCGCTGCTGGAGCCCTCGGTCTCCTGGCTGCGCCGCCACGGCGTGCCGCGCTCGCTCGCGGCCGTCGGGGTGTTCCTGAGCGGCCTGGCCGGGATAGGGCTGGTCGGCTGGTTCGTGGTCTGGCAGGTCAGCACGAACCTGTCGGACGTCACCAGCCAGGTCCAGAAGGGCGTCATCCAGCTGCGGGACTGGCTGATCGACGGCCCGCTGCACCTGACCCAGCAGCAGATCACCGACTTCGCCAACCAGATCACCAAGGCGATCACCACCAACACGGACCAGATCACCTCGGCCTCGCTCACCACCGCGCAGATCGCCGTCGAGGTGCTGACCGCGGTGCTGATGACCTTCTTCACCACGTTCTTCTTCATCTACGACGGCCAGAAGATCTGGAACTGGGCGCTGCGCGGGCTGCCCCGGCACTCCCGCTTCGCGATGGCCGGGGCCGGGCCGAAGGCGTGGACGACGCTGACCGCGTACGTGCGCGGCACCGTGTGCGTGGCGTTCATCGACGCGGTCTGCATCGGCATCGGGATCGACCTGCTGGGCGTGCCGATGGCGATGCCGCTGGCCGTGATCATCTTCCTGGGCGCCTTCGTGCCGCTGGTCGGCGCGCTCGTCACCGGCACCGCCGCGGTCCTGATCGCGCTGGTCACGCAGGGCCCGTGGACGGCGCTGATGGTGCTGGTCGTGCTCGTCGCGGTGATGCAGATCGAGAGCCACGTGCTCCAGCCGCTCATCCTCGGGCGCGCGGTGCGGGTCCACCCGCTGGGCGTCGTGCTCGGCGTCGCGGCGGGCGGCATCATCGGCGGCATCGGCGGTGCGGTCGTGGCCGTCCCGCTGATCGCCGTCACCAACACCGTCGTGACCCACCTGCGCAAGCGCAACGAGGCCGGGCAGGCCGTGTTCACCGCGCTGGAGAACGCCCGCGAGGCCGCCGGGCGCACCGCCGCGACCCCGGCCGCCGCTCCCACCCCGGCGCCGGTCGCCGACTGAGTCGACCGAGGCGAACGAGTCGACCGAGACGACGGAAGGGCCCCGCCGGACGGCTGTCCGGCGGGGCCCTTCGGGTACGCGCGTGTCCGTCAGGCGTCGACGGCGGCGAGGGCGGCCTCGGAGTCGAGGACGCCGGCCACGGCCTGGAGCACGGCGGCGATCTTCATCGAGGCCTGGACGACCTCGCGCTCGACGCCGGCCTTGCGCAGCACGGCCTCGTGCGAGTCGAGGCACTGGCCGCAGCCGTTGATGGCCGAGACGGCGAAGCACCAGAGCTCGAAGTCGACCTTCTCGACGCCCGGAGTGCCGATGATGTTCATCCGCAGACCGGCCCGCATGCTGCTGTACTCCTTGTCGGAGAGCAGGTGCAGCGTCCGGTAGTAGACGTTGTTCATCCCCATGACGGCCGCGGCGCCCTTGGCGGCGTTGTACGCCTCCGGGGAGAGGTTGGCCTTGGCCTCGGGCTCCAGCTCGCGCAGCACGGCGGGGCTGCGGGTGGCCATCGCGCAGGAGAGGACGGTGCCCCACAGCTGCTGCGCGGGGAGGTCGGAGTTGCCGATGACCGAGCCCAGGTTGAGCTTGAGGTCCTTGGCGTACTCCGGGAGGGCGGACTTCAGGTCGTCGAGGGCCACGGGTCAGCCCGCCAGCAGGGCCTGGGCGTCGAGGGTGTCCTCGCCCTTGGTCCAGTTGCAGGGGCACAGCTCGTCGGTCTGCAGGGCGTCCAGCACGCGCAGGACCTCCTTCGGGTTACGGCCGACGGAGCCGGCGGTCACCATGACGAACTGGATCTCGTTGTTCGGGTCGACGATGAACACCGCGCGCTGGGCGGTGCCGTCGGCGGCCTCGACGCCGCAGGCCTGCATCAGCTCGTGCTTGACGTCGGCCAGCATCGGGAAGGGCAGGTCGCGCAGGTCCTTGTGGTCCTTGCGCCAGGCGTGGTGCACGAACTCGGAGTCGCCCGAGACGCCCAGGATCTGGGCGTCGCGGTCGGCGAACTCGTCGTTCAGCTTGCCGAACGCGGCGATCTCGGTCGGGCAGACGAAGGTGAAGTCCATCGGCCAGAAGAAGACGATCTTCCACTTGCCCTCGTAGGACTTGTGGTTGATGTCGGCGAAGGCGTTCGCGGCGTCGAGGTCGACACAGGCCTTGAGGTCGAACTCGGGGAACTTGTCACCGATCGTGAGCACGTTCGCTTCTCCTGAAGTGAGACTGCGGGGAGTTGTCCGGATTGCGGACAGGCCTCCACGATTCCACATCGTGGACTGATCAGGGAAATAGCTATACTCGATGTGTCTGATCGGAGAAAGTTATCAATACCCAGTCCGTCGGCGCCTCCGGCCCCGCCCGCAGCCCCCGCACGCCCACGCTCGCCCAGCTCAGGGCGTTCGTCGCGGTCGCCGAGCACCGGCACTTCCGTGAGGCGGCCGCCGCCACCGGCACCAGCCAGCCCGCGCTCTCCGGAGCGGTCGCGGCACTGGAGGAGTCGCTGGGTGCCCAGCTCGTCGAGCGTACGACGCGCAAGGTGATCGTGACACCACTGGGGGAGCGGGTGCACGCGCACGCCCGCCGGGTGCTCGCGTCGCTCCAGGCGCTCACCGAGGAGGTCGAGGCCGCGCGCCGCCCGTTCACCGGGCCGCTGCACCTCGGCGTCATCCCGACCGTCGCGCCCTACCTGCTGCCCGCCGTCCTGCGGCTGGTCCGCCGCCGCTACCCGGAGCTGGAACTGCACGTCCACGAGGAGCGCACGCCCTCGCTGCTGGAGGGGCTGGCCGCCGGGCGGCTGGACGTCCTGCTGCTCGCGCTCCCGGCCGGCGGCGCCTCGCCGACCCGGGACATCCCGCTGTTCGACGAGGACTTCGTGCTGCTGACCCCGCCCGGGCACCCGCTCGCCGGGCGGATCGACGTCCCGCGCGACGTGCTGCTCGACCTGGACGTGCTGCTGCTGGAGGAGGGCCACTGCCTGCGCGACCAGGCCCTCGACATCTGCCGCGAGGTCGGCGCCGACCCGGCCGGGTCGACCACCCGGGCGGCCGGCCTGTCCACCCTGGTCCAACTCGTCGCCGGGGGCCTCGGGGTGACACTGTTGCCCGCGACCGCCCTGGACGTCGAGGCCGGCCGCGCCGACCGGCTCGCCGCCGTCCGCTTCGCCGCCCCCGCGCCCGGCCGGCGCATCGGCCTGGCCACCCGCCCGGGCTCGGCCCGCAGTGCCGAGTACGACCGCTTCGCCGCCTCGCTGCGCGAGGTCCTCGCCGAACTCCCGGTCCGGATCGTCGAGTAGGGCGTGCCTACGGGACCTCCGCCGGCGCCGCCAGGCACAGCCCGACCGTCGTCGCCACCAGCAGGTCGAGCGCCCGCACGGTGTCCGCGTCCGGCCCGGCGGCGGGGTCGGCGCCCAGCGCGAGGTAGCGCGCCGTCAGGCCGTCGAAGCCGCTGAGGAAGTGGACGGCGATCTCGCGCGCCGGCATCGGCAGGGTCAGTCCGTGCGCCGCCGCGAGGGCGGTGAGCATCTCGGTCGCCGTGCCCTCGACCTCGCGCTGGAGCGCGAGCATGATCTCCTGCAGGTCGGCGTCGCGCATCGCCAGCGCGCCGAACTCGCTGAGCAGCACGCAGCGCCCCTCCTCGCCGGTGGCGGCGTCCCAGAGCGCGTGCACGAGCGTGCGGACCTGCTCGCCGAACGGGCCGTCACCGGGGGAGGCCGCCCGGACCTGGCCGATGAAGTCGGCGGTCAGCTGCTCGACGACGGCCCGGTAGAGGTCCTTCTTGGTACCGAAGGTGTAGTGCACCGTCGCCTGGGCCACGCCGAGCTCGGCCGCGATCGCCCGGGTGCTGCCGGCCGCGATGCCCTCGCGGCTCATCAGGTCGAGGGCGGCCTGCACCAGCTGGGGCCGCCGTTCTGCGGCGGGGACGTGTGCCATCCAGCCAGGGTATCGCCATGGTCGGACAACTGTGTCGAACGATTCCGTCGATTGCTCGTGTCGCTCGACTTTGTCATCCGACAAAGTCGAGCGTACGGTGGATCCGAGACCTGGTCAGGCACCCGCCTGCCCGACGACCGGACCGAAGGGTCAGCCATGGCCACGTACCTGTACCGATTGGGCCGCTCCTGCTTCCGGCGCAGGCGGGCCGTCCTGGCCGTCTGGATCGCCGTGCTGATCGCCGTCGGCGGGGCCGCCGGGGCGTTCGCGGGCAAGACGAGCAACGAGTTCAAGGTCCCCGGCACCGAGGCGCAGGCGACCCTCGACCGGATCAAGGACGCCTTCCCGCAGCAGGGCCACGGCTCCGCGCAGATCGTCTTCGCCGCCCCGGCGGCCGACGGCGTCAAGGCGCCGGACGCGGGCCGCGCGGTGAGCGAGGCCGTCCACCGGATCGCCGCCGTCCCGGGCGTGGCCGCCGCGCCCGACCCGTACGCCACCGGCGCGGTCTCGCCGGACGGCAAGGTCGCGATCGCGCTGGTCTCCTTCGACCGCAAGCTCGGCGACATCACCGACCAGCAGCGCGACGCGGTCAGGGCGGCCGCCGAACCGGCCCGCGCGGCCGGGCTGGACGTCGCCTTCGGCGGCGACGCGTACAACCGGATGGCCCAGGTCGACGGCGGCGAGGCGATCGGCCTCGCGGTGGCCGGCGTGGTGCTGGTGATCACCCTCGGCTCGCTGGTCGCCGCCGGACTGCCGCTGCTCACCGCGCTGGTCGGCGTCGGTGCCGCGATGGCCGGACTGCTCGCGCTCACCGGCTCGTTCGAGATCATCACCACCGCGCCGGTGCTGGCGCTCATGGTCGGGCTCGCGGTCGGGATCGACTACGCGCTGTTCATCCTCTCCCGCCACCGCCGCCACCTGGGCGAGGGCCTGACGCCCGAGGAGGCCGCGGCCCGCGCCACCGCGACCGCGGGCAGCGCCGTCGTGTTCGCGGGCCTGACCGTCGTCGTGGCGCTCGCCGGGCTCGCCGTCGCGGGCGTCCCGTTCCTCACCGTGATGGGCCTCGCCGCCTCCGGCGCCGTCGTCGTGGCCGTCCTGGTGGCGATCACGCTGCTGCCCGCGCTGCTCGGCTTCGTCGGCCGCCGGATCGACCGGCTGCCGGTCTGGCGGCGGGCCATGCGCACCGGCGGCACGACCACGATGGGCGAGCGCTGGGCCGGTTTCGTCGTGCGCCGCCCGCTGCCCGTCCTGCTCGTCGGCCTGGCCGGGCTCGGGGCCCTCGCGGTGCCCGCCGCGAGCCTCGGCCTCGGCCTGCCGGGCGGCGGTTCACAGGCCGCGGGGACGGACGCGCGCAAGGCGTACGACCTGGTGAGCGAGGGCTTCGGGCCCGGGTTCAACGCGCCGCTCGTCGTCGTGGTGGACGCGAAGGGCACGCCGCAGCCCGAGCGGGCCGTGCAGGGCGTGGCGGCGCAGCTGCAGACGCTGAAGGGCGTGCAGACGCTGCTGCCGCCGGCCGTCGACCCGGCCAGTGGGACGGCCCTGCTGACCGTCATCCCGCGGACCGGGCCCGACGACGAGGCCACCAAGTCGCTCGTCAACGAGATCCGCGCCCAGCGCGCGGAGTTGAAGGCCTCGACCGGCGCCGGCATCGCCGTCACCGGCACCACGGCCGCCAACATCGACGTCTCCACCAAGCTCGGCCAGGCGCTGCCGCCCTTCCTCGCGGTCATCGTCGGCATCGCGATGGTGCTGCTGGCGCTGGCGTTCCGCTCGGTGCTCGTCCCGCTCAAGGCGGTGGCCGGGTTCCTGCTCAGCATCACCGCCTCGCTCGGCGCGGTGGTCGCGGTCTACCAGTGGGGCTGGCTGGACGGCCTGATCGACGTGCCGAAGGTCGGCCCGGTGGTGAGCTTCGTGCCGATCCTGCTGATCGGGGTGCTGTTCGGGCTGGCGATGGACTACGAGCTGTTCCTGGTCTCCGGGATGAAGGAGCAGCACGTCCACGGCGCGGCGCCGCGCGAGGCCGTGGTGGCCGGGGTGCGGGGCGGCGCCCGGGTGGTGACGGCGGCCGCGCTGATCATGGTGGCGGTGTTCGGCTCGTTCGTCTTCGGCCACGACCCGATCGTCCAGCCGATCGGCTTCGCCCTCGCGGTGGGCGTGCTGGTGGACGCCTTCGTCGTGCGGATGGCGCTGGTGCCGGCCGCGATGGCGCTGTTCGGCGAGGCCGCGTGGTGGTTCCCGAAGCGGCTGGAGAAGGTCGTGCCGCGGGTGGACATGGAGGGCGAGCAGCTGATCGCCCGTCTGGACCGGGAGCGGGTGTCCGGGGCGGCGAAGGAACCGGCCGGGGTCTGACCGGCCCCACGAGCCGGGCCCGGCGGGATCACTTCCCGCCGGGCCCGGCCGTCGGCCCGGTCGTCACTGCGGCAGCCGCTGCTCGAACCAGACCACCTTGCCGGTGCCCAGCCGGGTCGCGCCCCAGCGGTCGGCGCAGCGGGCCACGATCTGCAGCCCGCGCCCCCGCTCGTCCTCGGGGCCGGTCCGGCGCGGGCGGGGCAGCAGCGGGCTGTCGTCGCCGACCTCGCAGCGCAGCCGGGTGGTGCGCACCAGGCTCAGGGTGACCGGACGGGTCGCGTGCTGGACGGCGTTGGTGACGAGCTCGCTGACCATCAGTTCGGTCGCCTCGCTGAGCTCGCCCAGGCCCCAGCGGCGCAGCGTGTGCGCGGCCAGCCGGCGGGCCCGGCCCGGCGTCTCGTTGCGCGGCTGGAGGTACCAGTGCGCGACGTCCCCGGCCGGGATGCCGTCGAAGCAGGCGCCGAGCAGGGCGATGTCGTCGCCGCGGTCGCCCGGCGGCAGGATCCGCAGCGCCTCCTGGCACAGCTGCTCGGGGGCGTGCCAGGTGGAGCCGGCGATCTTGGCGCGGAGCAGTTCGAGGCCGTCGCTGAGCGGGCGGCTGCGGGTCTCGACCAGGCCGTCGGTGAACAGCAGCAGGGCCGAGCCGGGCGGGGCGGGCAGTTCGACGGAGTTGAAGTCGACCCCGCCGACGCCGATCGGCGCCCCGGAGTCGAGCTCGACCAGTTCGGCCGTTCCGTCCGGCCGTACGAGCACCGGCGGGACGTGCCCGGCGTTGGCGATCACCACGCGGTTGGCGATCGGGTCGTACACCGCGTAGACGCAGGTGGCCAGGTGCTGTTCGCGGCCGAGCCGCTGGGCCTGTTCGTCCAGGTGGTAGAGCACCTCGTGGGGCGGCAGGTCGAGCGCGGCCAGGGTCTGCGCGCTGGTGCGGAGCTGGCCCATGATGGCGGCCGAGGTGAGCGAGTGGCCCATCACGTCGCCGACGATCAGGGCGACCCGGTTGCCGGGCAGCGGCACTGCGTCGTACCAGTCGCCGCCGACCTGGGCGCCGCGCTCGCCGGGCAGGTAGCGCTGGGCGAGGCGCACGCCGTGCGGCTGCGGGAGGCGCAACGGCAGCATGCTGCGCTGGAGTTCGTTGGCTATCTCCCACTCGCGGGCGTACCGCAGGGCGGTGTCGACGGCCAGCCCGGCCTGGGTCGCGAGGTGCGCGGCGGTCGCGGTGTCGGCGGCGTCGAACGCCGGGCGGCCGGTGCGTTCGGGAGGCCGGCGGATCAGCACGAGCAGACCGAGCACCGCCTTGCGCCCGCGCAGCGGCAGCGCGAGGACGGACGTGCCCGCGCCGAGCCGGGCCAGCCCGCGGGTGCCGTACAGCTCGCGCAGCAGCGTCTCGGTGCGCTCGGCGGCGGGCGTGCCGATCACGGCGGCCTCGGCGGGGCGGCGGCTGAGCAGGGCGTGCGCGAGGGCGCCGCCGCGGGTCACCGGGGTGGCGGGCCCGCCGTCGGCGTTCGAGCGGGTGCCCCAGCGGGTGCGCCGGCGGTCCTCCGCGCCGCTGGGGCGGCCGCGGCGCCCGATCCGGGTGCCGGTGCTGTAGTGGATCCGCAGTTCGTCGGGGAAGCCGGGTTCGCGCTCGACGTTGGGCAGCGGGTCGCGCAGGTGGACGACGGCGGCGTCGGCGAGGGCCGGGACCAGCACCCGGCCGACGTTGCGCAGCGTCGCGGCGAGGTCGAGGGCGCTGTTGATCCGCCGGGTCGCCGAGTCGAGCCAGCCGAGGCGCCCGGCGACGTCGTCGCGACCGGCCGCCGCGGGTTCGCTGCGCGGCTGGGGGAGCGCAGGCGGCTGTCCGGCCTCGGTGTTGAGCTGGTCGCGCACGGCTGCCTGTCCTGGGCTCGGGGTGGGCTCTGGGGGTGTGCTGCTTGCTGGTCTCTTCCGCTGTCGCGGCTGTCGGCGTGCTCGGGAGCCGCCGCCGGGCGGTCAGCCGACGCGTCGGCAGCAGAGGAACAGTTGCTCCTCCGGCGGCAGCGAGGTACTGGCCGGCGCGTACGGGTGCCCCGAACACTCCTCGACGGCGAACCCGGACGCGACCAGAACCCGTTCCAGATCCTCCCGCAGATACCCGCTGATCCGCAGCTCTCTGCCAAGGAACGGAAGCGGAACGTGATCCAGATCGGCCTCGACCATCCCGAGGGCCAGCAGCCCGCCCGGCCGCAGCAGCGCGTGCAGCCGGCCGAGGACGGTCGGGATCTCGTCCTGCGGCAGCAGGATCAGCGAGAAGAACGCGGTGACGGCGGCGAACCCGCCCGCGCCGTCCGGCCCGAGCCCGGGCACGTTCCAGACCCGCCCGGCGCGCTCGGTGCCCAGGTCGTAGAGGTCGATCCGGTGGAATACGGGCGGGTGCTCCCCCGGGTGGTGGGCCTGCGCGGCCAGCGTGAGCATCACGTCCGAGAGGTCCGTCGCGGTGACCCGCAGCCCGCCCGCGGTCAGCTGGCGGACCGTCGGCTCCCCGGTGCCGCAGCCGACGTCCAGGACCCGGGCGCCCGGCTCCAGCTGCGCCAGCAGCCGCCGGCCGCACGCGAGCTGTCCGTCCTTGGCCGGGAACGCCTCGCCGTACCCGGCGCCGATCGTGTCGAAGGCGACCGCCTGCAAGGCCCGTACGGCCCGGCGCCGCCGGGTGTCGGGCTCGTCGTCACCCGCGTCCTCGCCGACGGGGAACGGGTCCGATATCTGTCCGGTCGTCACGATAGAGAGGCACCCTTCCACCCTGGCCTCCGCCAGCCTGGCCGGCCGCTGCCGGTGGCGGTGCGTCACGCTCCCCGCATCACACTGACGGACTGCACTCCGCACGCTGAGAACTGGGCATTCCGAAACTCTGGCACGTCGCCGGCCGGCACTTGTGTGTGCACTGGCATCTGAGAATATGCGTGATCACACCGCCGTGGGGCCCCTTTCCGGCCAACTCGTCGTTCTTGGGCCGTTGTGGACGGTGTTGCGGAAGCACGACGGTGCGGGCCGGGGTGGTGCGCGTCGGCCCCGCACGCCGCACAGCGCGCCGGGGGCGTGGGTGCTGACCTGCGGTTTTCACCGCTCCGCAGGCTGACAATCGGACGTTTATCGAACGTCAATCGGCGCGGTGCACAGTAGGGACCAGCGCCGGGGAAGCGTTGAGGGCGCTCCCGCAGCCGGGGGGCTGCGGGAGCGCCGACGCAACGCGAATCGGGGGAGGATCTCCGCTGGGGGGTGGAGGCCTCACGGCGCCGGGGGTGAGGAAGAGGCAGGCTCGGTGTGCTGCTGGGAGATGAGGTCCGCCACGGGGGAGGCCTCCGGCACACCGAGCCGCGTGAACATCGCGTGCGCCTCCCGCAGACACGCCAGCCCGCGGGCCGGCTGCGCGAGCGCCAGCAGCGCCTCGCCGAGCGCGGCGTTGGCGAGGCCCTGGCAGTAGGCGCCGTCGATCTCCTGGGCGATCGCCAGCGATTCGCCGGCCGCCTCGGCCGCCTCGCCGGCCTGTCCGATCGCCAGCAGGCTCTCCGAGAGCCGGGCCAGCGTGTACCCCTCGCGGAGCCGGTTCTGCTGCTCCTGGTACAGCTTGTGCGCCTCCCGGAGGTGCGAGACGGCCTCCACCGGCGCACCCGTCGACGACAGTACGACGCCGAGCTGGTACACCGTGTCCGCGAGGCAGGCCCCGTTCGCCGACCTGCGCGCATTCGCCACCGCCGCGTGGACGGACTCGACGGCCTCCGCGGTCCGCCCGACGTCGAGCTGGGCCCGGGCGATGTTCCCGAGCAGCCGCGCCTCGCTGATCGGTGCGCCGACGACGTGGCTGATCGAGAGCGCCTGCTCGAAGAACGGCAGGGCTTCGGCGCTCCGGTTGGCGATGCTCAGGATGATCCCGAGGGTGTTGGTGACCATCGAGCGCACGACCGTGACGTCGTCCGGGTGCTGGAGCGACAGGCTCTCGCGCAGGGAGTTCTCGGCGCCCAGGAAGTTGTTCGCGAAGTACTCCAGCGTGCCCCAGGCCAGGTGGACCCGGGCGAGCGCCCGGGTGTCCCCGTGCGACTGGGCGTTGGAGTCGGCGATCTCCAGCAGACGCCGGGTCCTGGGGGCGTGAGTCGGGTCCTCGACGATGCTGTTGAGCGTGATCAGCAGGTCCAGAGCGGGCCGCAGCAGGTTCGGCGGGCCTCCCAGCGCCGCCTCGAGCGTGCTCAGCAGCATGCCGGTCTCGGCGCGCAGCCACTGCTGGGCGTCGGCGGCGGTCGCCAGGCCGAGCCCCGGCGCCTTCAGTTCCTCCAGCGTCTCGAAGAGCAGATCGTCGGGCTCGATGGCCTGCGCGGCGGTGCGCAGCGTCGGCAGCAGGTGCTCCAGCAGCCGGAGCACCGCCTGCTGCTGCTCCTGCGTGTCCGCGGACTTCTCGTTCTGCCGCTGGGCGTAGAGCCGCAGGAGGTCGTGGTAGCGGTAGCGCCCGGGCGTGAAGCACTCCAGCATGTTCGCCTCGACCAGTGCCTCGGCCAGGTCCTCGGCACGCTCCTCGGCCTCGCCGAGGAGCGCCGCCACGGCGTCCAGCGGCAGGTCGGGGGAGTCCACGAGGGAGAGCAGGCGGAAGGCACGGGCCTCGTCGGCGCGCAGTTGGCCGTACCCGAGCCCGATCGTCGTTTCCACCGCGAGGTTGCCCAGCTGCAGCTCGTCGAGCCGCCGCCGTTGGTCCGCTAAGCGCCGGGCGAGGTCCGAGATGCTCCAGCGCGGCCGGCTGGCGAGCCGGGCCGCGGCGATGCGGACGGCCAGGGGCAGGAAGCCGCAGGCGGTGACCACCGCCAGGGCCGCGTCCGGCTCCGACGAGACGCGCTGCTCGCCGACGATGGCGGAGAACAGCGCCAGGGCCTCGGCGGGCGTCAGTTCCTCGACGTCCACCAGATGAGCGCCCGGGATCCCGGCGAGCCGCGACCGGCTGGTGGCCAGCACCGCACAGCCCGACACCCCGGGGATCAGCGGCCGCAGCTGGTCCGCGTCCTGGGCGTTGTCGAGCAGGATGAGCATCCGCCGGTTCGCCAGCAGCGAGCGGTACAGGGCGGAGCGCTGCTCCACCGAGTCCGGGATCTCGGTGACGCCGAGGGCGTGCAGGAAGTCGCCCAGGACGACGGCGGGTTCGGCCGGTGAGGCGCCCGCGCCGCGCAGGTCGACGTACAGCTGGCCGTCGGGGAACTCGGCCCGCACGCTGTGGGCGACGTGCACCGCGAGCGTCGTCTTGCCGACCCCTCCGATGCCGGCCAGCGACGTCACCACGACGGCCTGGCCGGTGGCGCTCTGGAGCACCGCGCGGAGCTCGTTGACCAGCCCTTCGCGTCCGCTGAAGTCCGATACGTCGGCGGGCAGTTGTGCCGGCGCCGGCACGCTGGTCGTGGCGTCGTGCCGGACGGCGGCGGGGCCGGTGCCGGTGGGCGGGGTCAGGGCGGGGTCGCCGGCCAGGATGCGGGCGTGCATCGCGGAGAGCCCCGCACCCGGTTCGACGCCGAGCTCGTCGATCAGCAGCTTGCGCGTGTCGGTGTAGACGCCGAGCGCCTCGGCCTGCCGCCCGCAGCGGTACAGCGCGAGCATCAGCAGCTCCCGCAGGCGTTCCCGCAGCGGGTGTTCCGACGTCAGCGAGCTCAGCTCGGCGACGACCTCGGTGTGCAGGCCGATCTCCAGCGCGACCGCGCAGCACTCTTCCCAGACCGACACGTGTCGCTCGGCCAGCCGCAGCCGCTGGGAGTCGGCGTACGGTCCCGGCACGCCGGCCAGGGCCCGGCCTCTCCACAGCGCCAGGGCGGAGACGAGCAGCCGGTGTGCTTCGGCCGGGTCCCCCTTGGTCCGGGCGGTGGCGGCCTCGGTGACGGTGGTTTCGAACACCGAGAGGTCCAGCGTCCCGGAGGAGATCCGCAGCGCGTACCCGTCGCTCACCGAGACGAGGATCTCGGCCGGCGCGCGCACCTCTCGGTGCGGCTCGATGACCGTGCGCAGCCGCGAGACGTACGTCCGCAGCGCGGCGATGGCCTGCGGCGGGGGCCGTTCGCCCCAGATGCCGTCCACCAGGTCCTGCGTCGTGACCGGGCGGCCCTGCTGGAGCAACAGCGAGGTCAGGACGGCCTGCTGCTGGGGGGATCCCAGCGACAGGGGCTGCTCGCCGCGCCACGCCTGCATGGGGCCGAGCACCTGGAAGCGCAGCGCCTTGCTGTGCGGCGTTTCCTGAGGCTCCATGAATCCCCCGATTGACCTGTGGCGGGTGCGCGGGGCGCTTGGGTGGTCCCGCTGTGGTCGCATCAGCTTAGGCGGGCGGCTGTAAACACCGGAGAGCGGCTCCGGCGGCGCGATGTTTATAGGACATTTAACGGCTCCTACGATACTGTCCCGGCGCCTTGGTCGAGTCAGTCGGGCGCGAGCAGACCTCAATGACCTGAAAGGCAGCCAACCCATGGCCGAGAATGACCCCACCAGCACTGTGACTCCGCAGGCCGCGCCGAACGCCAACGGGGCCGCCGCGGGCCAGCCCGCCGGCGCCGTGGCCACCGCGACTCCCGCCGCCGACGCGGCGGTGGCCGACGCCGCGTCGAACGTGGCCGGGTACATAGTGCCCGCGGACGAGCAGCACGTCGACCCCCAGGAGCTCATGGGCGGCGGCGAGGTGGAGGAGCCGCAGCACCCCCAGGGCAAGCCCGGCGAGACCGTCCCGCTCGGTGTCATCAACAGCCGGCCGTAAGTGACCCGGGCCGTCCGCCCGGTGCCGCACCCCTGGTGAGGCGCCGGGCATGCACTGTCGACGGCCCCGCGCGCACCGCCCGGCGATCCGGATTCCGGTCGCCGGCCCCCCAGGCAGAGCCGATCAGTTCGATAGCGAGGTTGTCATGAGCAAGCTTCGTCGTATTGCGGTGGTAGCGGTGTCGACGGCCCTTCTGGCCGCCGGTTCCGTGGTGACGGCCACCGGCGCCTTCGCCGGGGTCATCTTCAGCCGTCCCTGACTGGACGTCAAGGTCGCGCCCTGCGTTCGCAACTGGCGAGTGCGGGGCGTTCGTCGTTTTCGGGGGCACGGCGGTGGTCGGATCCCGCCCGTCGGCCTCCTTCGCGGCGCCGGCCCCGAATTCTCCCCCGGGAGTTTCGTGGCGGCCCCGGATCCTTTCCGGAATTCCGGATTCGGGGGAAATCGGCGCGATGTCTTGAATGGCCGTTTTGCTGGATTTTGCAGGGCAATGGCGGTTGTCGCCATTTTAACGAATGACGATCTCGTTCCGTGCCGCTAGCCGGCGCGCTCCCCGCCGAGGTGGCGGCAGCGGCCGCGGGCGGGGCGGCGGGGTCTTCCGGTCGGATCGGAGTCCGGGCCGTCGTCGGCCGGGGCGGGGCTCGGGGCGGGGGCCGGGGTGACGTGGGTCGGGTCGGCGGTCCATTCGCGGCCGCCGGACTCGGGGCGGAGGTAGTGCTCGCCGCCGATGGTGTCCATGTAGATGCCGGTGCGCCCGGTCCTGCGGTCGAGGACGCGGTCACCCGCGTGCGGCCGGTAGGCGGCGGCGTTGCGCTGACGGGGATTCACCGAACCCTCCCTAGCTCTGCGGTCGCCGTCCGCGCGTCCGTGGTGACGCTCGGCGACTACCCAGCATCTCTAGAGAAGCTAATATCTCTAGAGATGTCAACGGTCGTATCCGCTTACTTGCGACCGCGGGCGCGCCTACGATTTCCGAGAGGGAGAGGGAGCGGCGATGACCGGCAGCAGTGGCGACAAGCAGCCCAAGTACCAGCGGATCGCCGACACGCTCAGGGCGGCCATCGACGCCGGCGAGTACCGCGCGGGCGACCGGCTGCCGGGCGAGAACGACCTCATGGACGAGTACGGCGTCGCCCGGATGACCGCCCGCCAGGCCCTCGGGGTGCTGCAGAGCGAGGGCATCGCCGAGGCCCGCCGGGGCGCCGGGGTGTTCGTGCGGGACTTCCGCCCGCTGCGCCGGCACGGGATCCAGCGGCTCGCGCAGGGTCAGTGGGGCTCCGGGCGGTCGATATGGTCCGCGGACATCGACCGGCGCACCCTCGTCGTCGACCAGGTGTCGGTCACCGAGCGCGGCGCGCCCGAGCACGTGGCCCGCGTCCTCGGCGTCGACCCGGGCGAGCCGATGTGCGTGCGCCACCGCCGCTTCGTCCTGGACGGCAAGCCGGTGCTGCTGTCCACGTCCTACCTCCCGGCGGTCCTGGTCGCCGGGACGGCGATCACCCGCGAGGACACCGGCCCGGGCGGCACCTACGCCCGCCTCGCCGAGATCGGCGCGAAGCCCGTCCACTTCCGCGAGGAGGTGCGCTCGCGCATGCCGAGCGCCGAGGAGGGCGTGCGCCTGGACCTGACCGCCGGCACCCCGGTGATCCTGATCTGCCGCACCGCCTTCGCCGACGAGGGCCAGGTCGTCGAGCTGAACGAGATGATCCTCGACGCCGCGTCCTACGTGCTGGAGTACGACTTCGACGCGTGAGCTCCGCTGTGACCGTCAGCCGACGGCCGGCCGTCGGATGTCCTGCTCGCGGAGATCGGTGATGACCCGAGCGACGGTGGCGAAGTCGTCGTCCAGGTGCAGGACGGTCATGTCGTGGTGGACGGCGGTGCCGGCCAGCAGCAGGTCTGCCAGCCCGGCCGCTCGGTGCTGGCCTTTCTGGGTCAGCTTGTACTGGGCGGTGTCGATCCACTCCCAGATTGACTTCGGGGCACCGACGGTCGGGCCGAACAGTGCCGCGAGTTCGTCCTCCAAGTCGTCCCGATGCGCCGAGTTCCGGGCGGAGAAGAGGATCTCGGTCCTGGTGGACTTGCTGATCCTGATCAGGCCGGACTCGATGTGTCCCCACCACTGCGACCGAAGCTCACGGTCCGACACCAGTCGCACATAGGCCTAGGTGTCGATCAGGAAGCTGTCGATCATTCGGCTTCCTCCCGCTGCGCCCGCTTGCGGGCCTCGTAGACCCGGACGGTCGGCTCGAACTCGCCTGCGGCGGCTCGGCGGGACAGCTTCTCCAGAGCCTCCAGCCGCTTCAGTCGGTTGACGTAGTCGGCGAGGGCGTTGTTGACCGTGTCCTTCTTCGTCGTCGTCCCCATCAACCGCATGGCCTCCGCAAGGATCGTGTCGTCGACATCGATGTTGGTCATACTCACCTGCGCGCCTCCGTGGACGATGTGGGTGATCCACCTCTCTCATCCACGGTACCCACGTTCAGCCCGCGCCGGTATCCGAAACCGCCCCGGGCGCACGGAGGCGGCCGGGGCGGTGGGACGGGACCGGGGGAGGGCTACTCCTTCGAGCGCACCCGGAGGTTGGTGATCAGCGGGCCCTCGGTGGTCTCGCGGAAGAAGTCGTTGCCCTTGTCGTCGACGACGATGAAGGCCGGGAAGTCCTCGACCTCGATGCGCCAGACGGCCTCCATGCCGAGCTCGGCGTACTCCAGGACCTCGACCTTCTTGATGCAGTCCTGGGCGAGCCGGGCCGCCGGGCCGCCGATCGAGCCGAGGTAGAAGCCGCCGTGCGCGGCGCACGCGTCGGTGACCTGCTTGCTGCGGTTGCCCTTGGCGAGCATGACCATCGAGCCGCCGGCCGCTTGGAACTGGTCGACGTAGGAGTCCATCCGGCCCGCCGTGGTGGGGCCGAAGGAGCCGGAGGCGTAGCCCTCGGGGGTCTTGGCCGGGCCCGCGTAGTAGACCGGGTGGTCCTGGAGGTACTTGGGCATGCCCTCGCCGGCGTCCAGGCGCTCCTTGATCTTGGCGTGCGCGATGTCGCGGGCGACGACGAGCGTGCCGGTGAGCGAGAGCCGGGTCTTCACCGGGTACTTGGACAGCTCGCTGCGGATCGCGGACATCGGCTGGTCGAGGTCGACGCGCACCACGTCGTCGTCCAGGTGCTCGTCGGTGGTGTCCGGCAGGTACTTGGCCGGGTCCGTCTCCAGCTGCTCCAGGAACACGCCCTCGGCGGTGATCTTGCCGAGCGCCTGGCGGTCGGCGGAACAGGAGACGGCCATGGCGACCGGCAGCGAGGCGCCGTGGCGCGGCAGGCGCACGACGCGCACGTCGTGGCAGAAGTACTTGCCGCCGAACTGCGCGCCGATGCCGATCTTCTGGGTCAGCTCGGTGACCTTCTGCTCCAGCTCCAGGTCGCGGAAGCCGTGCCCGGTCTTCGCGTCGCCGGAGGTCGGCAGGTGGTCGAGGTAGTGCGCCGAGGCGTACTTGGCGGTCTTGAGCGCGAACTCGGCGCTGGTGCCGCCGATCACGATGGCCAGGTGGTACGGCGGGCACGCGGCGGTGCCGAGCGAGCGGATCTTCTGCTCCAGGAACGAGAGCATGCTCGCCTCGTTCAGGATGGCCTTCGTCTCCTGGTACAGGTACGACTTGTTGGCGGAGCCGCCGCCCTTGGCCATGAACAGGAACTTGTACGCGTCGCCGTCGGTGGCGTACAGCTCGATCTGGGCCGGCAGGTTGTTGCCGGTGTTCTTCTCGTCCCACATGGTCACCGGGGCCATCTGGGAGTAGCGCAGGTTGAGCTTGGTGTACGCGTCGTACACGCCGCGCGCGATGGCGGACTCGTCGGCGCCGGAGGTGAGCACGTTCTGGCCGCGCTTGCCCATGACGATCGCGGTGCCGGTGTCCTGGCACATCGGCAGGATGCCGCCGGCCGAGATGTTGACGTTCTTCAGCAGGTCCAGCGCGACGAAGCGGTCGTTGGGGCTGGCCTCCGGGTCGTCCAGGATGCGGCGCAGCTGGGCGAGGTGCGCGGGGCGCAGGTAGTGCGAGATGTCGTGCATCGCCTCGGCGGTGAGCAGGCGCAGCGCCTCGGGCTCGACCTGGAGGAAGGTGCGGCCGCCGGCCTCGAAGGTGGAGACGCCCTCGGAGGTGAGCTTGCGGTACGGGGTCGGGTCAGCGCCCAGGGGGAGCAGGTCGCTGTACTCGAAGTCTGGCGTGGGAGCCATGGGGGCGGTCCTTAGGTTTCCAGTGATCCGGCTGCGTCGGCGAAGCACCATCCAGGGTAGGACCCGGCGATCGCGTGCACGCGGACAGGTCCGCCTTGCGTGACCGGGCTCACTCGGGCAGCAGTGCGAGCGACTAGTCTTGGCCCGTGGACAACTCGCCGCCGCAGGACGATCAGGGTCGGCCGCCCGTGCCGGCGCCCGTGCCGATGACCAAGCCCGAGAACCATCCCGAACCGCAGCCCCGGCCCGAGCGGCCGGACCGGCCGGCGCCGGCGCCCGTGCACGCCCCGGTGGCCGAGGCCGAGCTGCGGGCCTCGGACGCCGACCGCGAGCGGGTGGCCGACCTGCTGCGCGACGCCTACGCCGAGGGCCGGCTGGACGTCGACGAGCACGCCGAGCGCATCGAGGCCGCGTACGCGGCGAAGACCCTGGGCGAGCTGGCGCCGCTCACCCGCGACCTGCCCAGCCACCGTCCGCTCTCCTTCGAGAAGCCGCCGCTGGACGCCCCCGCCGCCCGCCCGTCCGTCCCGGCGCAGCCGCCGGCCCGTCAGGAGGCGCCCCAGATGGTGGCGATCTTCGGCGGGGCGTCCCGCAAGGGCCGCTGGCGGGTCGGCTCGCACCTGAAGGTGGTCGCGGTCTTCGGCGGCGTGGACATCGACCTGAGCGACGCCGTCTTCGAGTCGCCGGAGGTCGTCATCGACGTGCTGGCGCTGTTCGGCGGCGTCGAGGTCCGGGTGCCGGAGAACGTCAGCCTGCACGGCGGCGGCGTCGGCATCTTCGGCGGCTTCGACGTCAAGGAGCAGACGGCGGCGGACCCTTACGCCCCGGTGGTCCGGATCCGGGGCACGGCGATCTTCGGCGGCTGCGACGCCAAGCCGCGCCGGGGCAAGAAGCTCAAGGAGTGGGTGCGCAAGCAACTCGGCGTCGAGTAGCGGGCGTTGGCCGGCGACTGTCCGGCCGCCGACCTGCGCGTGATCCGACCGGTGCCCGGCCGTGGGAGCAACTCCCGGCCGGGCACTCGGCGTTGCGGCGGGTGCAGCGAGTAGTCGATTGCGTGCAGTGTGCATGAATCGCGGCCCGGCGGGGTATTCCCTCTCGCACATCGCTTCTTGTACGGCTGCGCACCGGGGGCGGCCAGCGGCCGGCCCGGGGGTGGAGAGCGGGGGCTCGCAGCCGGGCAGGGGAGCGAGCTTCCCCGTGTCCGAGAGTCTCGTCAGGAGTACGGCCGTGCTGCATCCGATCGAGTCCCGCACCACCTCGCCCGTCGCCGCCGCGCAGCTGTTGGAGCCCCGCCCCGACAGCCGCCCGCAGCCGCAGGGCTCACCGGCCGGTCAGGGGCCCCAGGGGGAGGACAACCCCTGGCACACCGGCGCCGCGTGCCGTCGGGACGAGGTGGGGCTGTTCTTCGCGCCGTCCAAGGAGCCGACGGCGGCCCGGCTGTCGCGCGAGGACCAGGCGAAGCGGGTCTGCGCCCGCTGCCCGGTGCTGCTGGAGTGCCGTGAGCACGCGCTGGCGCAGCCGGAGCCGTACGGCGTCTGGGGTGGGCTGACGGCCGCCGAGCGGCGCGTGGTGCTGGCCCGTCGCCGCCGCCGGGAGTCGGAGCTGCGCGAGGCGGCCCGGGTGTCGACGGCCCACCGGCGGATAGCGGGCTGACGGCGCCGGATCGCGCGCCGGAACGCGCCGCGGCCCCGGCGGAGGGGGATTCCGCCGGGGCCGCGTCGTGTCGGGCTGTGAACTCCAGGCCTTGGAGCCTCAGTTGGCGCGGTCGAAGTCGATCGCGCTGTAGGCCCGCAGCTTGGACAGCTTGTGGGTGGAGTGGATCTCGCGGATGGTGCCGCTCTTGGAACGCATCACCAGCGAGCTGGTGGTGGCGGTCTCCGAGCGGTAGT
The DNA here is from genome assembly GCF_042887525.1 of Kitasatospora sp. NPDC057936. Taxonomy (NCBI): domain Bacteria; kingdom Bacillati; phylum Actinomycetota; class Actinomycetes; order Kitasatosporales; family Streptomycetaceae; genus Kitasatospora; species Kitasatospora sp. NPDC057936. Next base: position 16,499 of record NZ_JBHVPD010000044.1, on the reverse strand, counting down.
GGACGCCGCGCAGCAGCTCGCCGTCGGTGATGCCGGTCGCGACGAAGAACACGTTCTCGCCGCTGACCAGGTCGTCGGTGGTGAGGACCCGGTCGAGGTCGTGCCCGGCGTCGAGGGCCTTCTGCCGCTCGGCGTCGTCCTTGGGCCACAGGCGGCCCTGGATCACGCCGCCCATGCACTTCATCGCGCAGGCCGCGATGATGCCCTCGGGGGTGCCGCCGACGCCCATCAGCAGGTCGACGCCGGTGCCCTCGCGGGCGGCCATGATGGCGCCGGCCACGTCGCCGTCCGAGATGAACTTGATCCGGGCGCCCGCCTCGCGGATCTGGCGGACCAGACCGTCGTGGCGCGGGCGGTCGAGGACGACGACCGTGACGTCCTCGACGGCACTGCCCTTGGCCTTGGCGACCCGGCGGATGTTGACGGCCGGCGGGGCGGTGATGTCGACGAAGTCGGCGGCCTCCGGCCCGGCGACCAGCTTGTCCATGTAGAACACGGCGCTGGGGTCGAACATCGTGCCGCGGTCGGCGACCGCGAGCACCGCGACGGCGTTGTTCATGCCCTTGGCGGTGAGCGTCGTGCCGTCGACCGGGTCGACCGCGACGTCGCACTCGGCGCCGGTGCCGTCGCCGACCCGCTCGCCGTTGTAGAGCATCGGGGCCTCGTCCTTCTCGCCCTCGCCGATGACGACCACGCCGTTCATCGAGACGGTCGAGACGAGGGTGCGCATGGCCTTGACGGCCGCGCCGTCGGCGCCGTTCTTGTCGCCGCGGCCGACCCACCGGCCGGCTGCCATCGCCGCGGCCTCGGTGACCCGGACGAGTTCGAGCGCGAGGTTCCGGTCGGGAGCCTCGGGCGCAACCTCAAGGGCACTGGGAAGGTGGTGCGGGTACTGCGTGGTCATCGTCGTTACCTCTCTGTACGCGACGGCCAGTGAGCGCCCGACTACTGCCTGGTCGAACGCCGTGGTGAGGGTCCTGCGATCGTATCTGCCTTAGAGATGACTGTCTGTGGCGCGGGTCGCCACGCTCGGCCCGGCTCCCTCCCGGTAACCACCGGTTCGTCCCGCTTCACCCGTACGCGGGCACCCCGGGTGACCTGTCCGGTGTGTGGATGAGTCACCATGTGGGGGTGGCAGGAGAGAGCAAGGGCATGAGGGGCCGGCAGACCGTGCGGGACATGGTCCTGTCGATGCTGGCGGTCGGCGGCGTGGTGTGGATCGGGTACCTGTTCCTCCCGCACGACGCGGACAGCGTGCCCCAGCACAAGGTCGAGTACCGGGTCGAGGCGGCCACCGCGAAGCGCGCCGCGCCGTACAAGCTGGTTGCCCCGGAGGGGCTGTCCGACAAGTGGCGCGCCACGTCGGTCAGCTACCAGTCGGCCGCGCAGAGCAACGGCAAGGGCAACGCCTGGCACCTGGGCTTCGTCACGCCGTCCGGGCAGTACGCGGCGGTCGAGCAGAGCGACGTCCCGCGCGAGTCGCTGGTGTCGGACAAGGTCGACGGCGCCAAGCCGGACGGCACCGCGGAGGTGGCCGGCCGCACGTGGGACCGCGTGCAGGGCGCCAAGGCCCGCGCGCTGACCTCGCAGGACGGCGGCGGCACGACGCTCCTGACCGGCACCGCCTCGTACGACGAGCTCGCCGAGTTGGCGCAGGCGCTCAAGTAGGCCGTAGGCCGTTCGGGCCGCGCGCCGAACAGGCCGCGCGCCGCAGGGGCCGTACTCCGCAGAGGCCGTACGCCGAAGGGCCCCCACCGGATGATCCGGTGCGGGCCCTTCCGCATGGCCGGGCGCGTCAGACGGTGGTGACGACCTCGTCGTAGGCCAGGCGCGGCGAACGCGGGAACCAGGCGTCCTCGCCCGGCTTGCCGATGTTCACCACGGCCAGCACCGAGTGCTCGCCGTCACCGAAGAACTCCTTGTTGATGCCCTCGGCGTCGAAGCCGGTCATCGGGCCGGCGGCCAGGCCGGCGGCGCGGACGCCGATGATGAAGTAGCCGGCCTGCAGGGCGCCGTTCAGGCGGGCGGAGCCCTCGCGGGCCGGGCGCTCCGAGAAGAACACGTCCTTGGCCTGCGGGAAGTGCGGGAACTGGGTCGGCAGCTCCTCGTGGAACTCGTTGTCCACGGCCAGGATGGCGACCAGCGGGGCGGCGGCGGTCTTGGCCTTGTTGCCGTCCGCCAGGTGCTGGACCAGGCGCTCGCGGCCCTCGGCCGAGCGGACCAGGACGACGCGCAGCGGCTGCTGGTTGAAGGCGGTCGGGCCGTACTTGACCAGGTCGTAGATGGCCTGGACCTGCTCCTCGGAGACCGGCTCGTCGGTGAAGGTGTTCGCCGTGCGCGCCTCGCGGAACAGCAGGTCCTGAGCGGCGGCGTCGAGTACCAGGGCGTCGGTGGTCATGCTTCTGCACCTCATGCGGGAGGGGGGTCGTCGGTGTGGCCGACCGCGGTCGGTCACTGCTCCCAACATAGGTGAAGTTTCAACTATTCCCAAGTGGTATGTGGCGCACATCACTTCGAAAGTGACGCCGGTGCCCCCCCGGGGCCGGTCACTCCCCGGCCCCGGTGCCCTCCTCGGCGGCCAGCGCGGCGTCCAGCCGGGCACGGGCACCGTCCAGCCAGCGCTGGCAGACCTTCGCCAGCTGCTCGCCGCGCTCCCAGAGCGCCAGCGACTCCTCCAGCGACGTGCCGCCGTTCTCCAGCTGCCGGACGACCTCCAGCAGCGCGTCCCGCGCGTGCTCGTAGCCGAGGGCGTCGTCCGCGCCCTGCGGCACCTCGCCGGGGCGGTCCTGCTCCTGCTGCTCTGCCATGCGAGCCAGACTAGGGGCTCACGCCGACAGAGCCGGCACAACGGCCGCGCCGGGTGGAATTCGGGTGCGCACGGCCGCGCCCCGGCACTACCCTCCGCCGCATGATCGACGTCCGCCCCGCCGCCCCGGCCGACGCGCCCGAGCTGGTCCGGCTGCGCAACCTGATGTTCGAAGCGATGCCGGGCATGGCCGCCCAGGCCGGCCCCGGCCCCTGGCAGGCCACCGCCGAGCGGGTGCTGCGCGAGCGCCTCGCCGTCCCGGCCGGCGCGCTCACCATGCCGTCCTTCGTCGTCGACGACCCCGCGCGGCCCGGCCGGCTCGCCGCCTGCGCCGTCGGCACGCTGGAGGAGCGGCTGCCCGCGCCCGGCAACCCGGAGGGCCGCTTCGGCTTCGTCTTCAACATCTGCACCGACCCCGGCCACCGGCTGCGCGGCTACGCCCGGGCCTGCACCGAGGCGCTGCTGCAGTGGTTCGACGACCACCGGGTCGGCCGGATCGACCTGCACGCGAGCAGTGGCGGCGAGGCGCTCTACCGCAGCCTCGGCTTCGGCGAGCACTCGACGGCGCTCTCCCGCCGGCGCTCGTTCTAGCCCGCGGAGGCCCCCTCCTCGGCCACCGTCACGCCGAACCCGCCGCCCGCCACCCTGGCGTGCAGCGCCTCCCCGGAGGCGACCTGGCCCGGATCCGTCACCACCGTGCCGTCCGCCCGCTGGAGCACCGCGTAGCCGCGCTCCAGGGTGGCCGCGGGGGAGAGCGCGACCACCCGGGCCAGCGTGTGCCCGAGGTCGCTCTGCGCGTGGTCCAGCCGGTGCCGCAGGGTGCGCCGGGCCCGCTCCAGCAGCCCGTCCACCTCCTGGCCCCGCCCGTCCAGCATCCGGTGCGGCGCGGCCAGCACCGGGCGGCTGCGCACGCCGTCCAGCCCGTGCTGCTCGCGCTCGACCCGCCCGTGGACGTACCGCCGGGCCCGGTCCCGCAGGTGGAGCACCTTGGCGAGCTCCTCGCCGACGTCCGGCACCACCCGTTTGGCGGCGTCGGTCGGAGTGGACGCGCGCAGGTCGGCGACGAAGTCCAGCAGCGGCTGGTCCGGCTCGTGCCCGATCGCGCTGACCACCGGCGTCCGCGCCGCCGCGACCAGCCGCACCAGCCCCTCGTCCGAGAACGGCAGCAGGTCCTCGACGCTGCCGCCGCCCCGGGCCACGATGATCACGTCCACCTCGGGGTGCTCGTCCAGCTCCCGGACGGCCGCGCTCACCCGCTCCACCGCGCTGACGCCCTGCACCGGCACGTTCCGCACCTCGAAGCGGACGGCCGGCCAGCGCCGCCGGGCGTTCTCCAGGACGTCCCGCTCGGCCGCCGAGCCGCGCCCGGTGACCAGCCCGACGCACTGCGGCAGGAACGGCAGCGGCCGCTTCCGCTCGGCCGCGAACAGCCCCTCCCCGGCGAGCCGCCGCTTCAGCTGCTCCAGCCGGGCCAGCAGCTCGCCGAGCCCGACCGGCCGGATCTCCGAGGCCCGCAGCGACAGCTGCCCGCGCGCCGCGTACCACTCCGGCTTGGCGTGCACGACGACCCGTGCGCCCTCCTGCACGACGTCCGCGACCTGGTCGAAGACCGACCGGAAGCACGTCACCGTGAGCGACACGTCGGCCTGCGGGTCGCGCAGGGTCAGGAACACCACGCCCGCCCCGGGCCGCCGGCTGAGCTGGGTGATCTGCCCCTCCACCCACACCGCGCCGAGCCGGTCGATCCAGCCGCCGATCAGCGCGGAGACCTTGCCGACCGGGAGCGGGGCTTCAGGGGAGCTGCTGTTGGCCATGCGTACGAGGTTAGGGCCCGTCGTCAAACTCCCGTCTGCGTGGCGGCGCTGGGGCACGCGCCTCGCCGCGTTGTCGTCGGTCGCCGATGCTCCGCATGGACTCCCTCCTCCGCCTTGCGATGCACGCACCCCAACGCCGCCACGCCCGCCCTCCGGGCGGACGACGGGAGTTCGACGACGAGCCCTAACGGCGCCCGCCGACAGCGTCTCCGCCCGCGTCGCCCGTGCCGCCCGTGCCGACCGAACCCTGCACGGCCAGCACCACCAGCCCGACCGCCAGCCACGCCACCCCGACGATCTGCGCCGTCGTCGAGGCCTCGTACACCACCGCCCCGATCACCGCGATCCCCAGCACCGGCACCACCACGTGCCGCAGCCGGTCGCGCGAGCCGTGCCGCACCGCGTACCAGCCGACGACGGAGGCGTGCAGGAGCGCGAAGGCGGTCAGCGCGCCCACGTTCACCACCGAGGTGAGCCGGTCGAGGCCGTCGTCCCGGTTCGCCGCCCAGACCGCCGCCGCCAGCGTGATCACCGCCGCCGCGAGCAGCGCCCGGCGCGGCACCGCCGAGACCGGGTCGACCGAGCCGAGCAGCCGCGGCAGCCGCCCCTCGCGGCCCATCGCGAAGACCAGCCGACCGGCCGCCGCCTGCCCGGCCAGCGCCGCGAAGGCCGCGCCGATCGCCTTGCTCGCCGCCACCAGCACGTGCAGCCAGTGCCCGACGCTGGCCTCCACGGTGTCGTAGAACGCCGAACCCTGCGCCACCGGGTCGGCCGCCAGCTGCGCCGGGGTGAGCGGCTCCAGCAGCGCCGCCAGGTACGTCTGCGCGACGAACAGCACCCCGGCCAGCGCCAGGCACCACAGCACCGCCCGCGCCACCGCCGCCGACGCCCCCACCGCCTCCTCGACGAACGTCGCGATCGCGTCGAAGCCCAGGTAGGAGAGCACCGCGACGGACACCGCCGAGATCACCGCCGTCAGCGAGAATGGGCCGACGGCGGTGAACGGCGTGTCCCAGGCGCGCCGGGCGCCGTCCTGGACCAGCACCACCACGGCCGCGACGACGAACACCGTGAGCACCGCGATCTCCATGGCGAGCACCGCGAAGCCGACCGAGGCCGCCGTCCGGACCCCGACCAGGTTGAGCGCCGTGGTCACCACGACCGCGAGCGCCGTCCACACCCAGCGCGAGACGCCCGGCACCAGCGAGTGCAGCGCGATCCCCGAGAAGAGGTACGCGACCGCGGGGATCAGCAGGTAGTCGAGCATCGCCATCCACCCGGCGACGAACCCGGGCCCCTCGCCGAGCCCGGCCCGTGCGTACGCGAACACCGACCCGGTCCGCGGCACCGCGCGCACCATCTGCGCGTACGAGAACGCCGTGAAGCCCATCGCGACCGTCGCCGCCAGGTACACCGTGGCGACGGCGCCGCGGCTCTTGGCGTCCAGCACGCCGAACACGCCGACCGGGGCCATCGGGGCGATGAACAGCAGCCCGTAGACCATCAGGTCGCGCACGCCCAGGCTGCGTCGCAGGCCGCCCTCGCCGCCCGTGCCGCCCGCGCCGCCCTGGGCGTCCTGCGCGATTCGCTCACTCATGAGCACCACATTTGAGCACCGGCGACCGGATCCGTCCGGATTGCGCCTCCCGTCGGCGCGGCTCCCCGCCGCCCGTACGATGGACCCATGTCCAACACCGCGCAGCGCCGTGTCCTGCTCGCCGCCCCCCGGGGCTACTGCGCGGGAGTCGACCGCGCCGTGATCGCCGTGGAGAAGGCCCTGGAGCAGTACGGGGCCCCCGTCTACGTCCGCAAGCAGATCGTCCACAACAAGTACGTGGTGCAGACCCTGGAGAAGAAGGGCGCGGTCTTCGTCGAGGAGACGGAGCAGGTGCCCGAGGGCTCGATCGTGGTCTTCTCCGCGCACGGGGTCGCCCCGTCCGTCCACGACGAGGCGAAGGCCGGCAAGCTGGCCACCATCGACGCCACCTGCCCCCTGGTCACCAAGGTGCACAAGGAGGCCGTCCGCTTCGCCGACGAGGACTACGACATCCTGCTGGTGGGCCACGAGGGCCACGAGGAGGTCATCGGCACGATGGGCGAGGCCCCGGAGCGGATCCACCTGGTGGACGGCGCCGAGGACGTGGCCAACGTGCAGGTCCGGGACGAGTCCAAGGTCGTCTGGCTGTCCCAGACCACCCTCTCGGTGGACGAGACCATGGCGACCGTCGGCGAGCTGAAGAAGCGCTTCCCGCTCCTGGTCAGCCCGCCCAGCGACGACATCTGCTACGCGACCCAGAACCGCCAGGTCGCCGTCAAGCAGCTCGCCCCCGAGACCGACCTGCTGATCGTCGTCGGCTCCAAGAACTCCTCCAACTCGGTCCGCCTGGTCGAGGTCGGCCTGGAGTACGGCGCCAAGGCCGCCCACCTGGTGGACTTCGCCGAGGAGATCCGCGAGGAGTGGCTGGAGGGCGTCACGACCGTCGGCCTCACCAGCGGCGCCTCGGTGCCGGAGATCCTCGTCGACGGCGTGCTGGAGTTCCTGGCCGCCCGCGGCTACGACACGGTCGAGACCGTCAAGACCGCCGAGGAGCACCTGACCTTCTCGCTGCCCAAGGAGCTGCGCCGCGACCTGCGCGCCGAGGCCGCGGGCAAGCTGTAACGCCGTGCCGCGAGGCCCGGTGCCCCACCCGGGGCGCCGGGCCTTTCTGCTGTGCGCGGCCGCGCGGCCTCTCGTAGTTTTGTGCACAGGCTGTGGACGACGGTCCGCGGCATCCGGCGGAGGGCGGTCGTGATGACGGCGGTATTCGGAGTGGACATCGGCGGTTCGGGCATCAAGGGCGCCCCGGTCGACCTGGGCCGCGGCGCCCTGGCCGAGGAACGCCACAAGGTGCTCACCCCGCAGCCGTCCGCCCCCGAGGCCGTGGTCGCCGCCGTCCGGGAGGTGGTCCGGCACTTCGGCCACGAGGGCCCGGTCGGGCTGACCTTCCCCGGCGTGGTGGTCGACGGCCGGACCAGGACGGCCGCCAACGTCGACAAGGGCTGGATCGGCCTGGACGCCGAGGGGCTGTTCCGCGAGGCGCTGGACCTGCCCGCGACCGTCCTCAACGACGCCGACGCGGCCGGCCTCGCCGAGACCGCGCACGGCGCCGGCCGGGAGCAGTCCGGCGTGGTCCTGGTGCTCACCTTCGGCACCGGCATCGGCAGCGCGCTCTTCGTGGACGGCGTGCTGGTGCCCAACACCGAGCTGGGCCACCTGGAGCTGCGCGGCAAGGACGCCGAGCGCCGGGCCTCCTCGGCGGCGAAGGAGCGGCACGACCTGAGCTGGGAGCAGTGGGCCGGGCGGGTCGACGAGTACCTGGACCTGGTGGACATGCTGTTCTCGCCGCAGCTGATCGTGATCGGCGGCGGGGTGAGCCGCAAGCACCAGAAGTTCCTGCCGCTGCTGCGCGAGCGCGGGGCCCGGGTCGTGCCCGCGGAGCTGCGCAACGACGCGGGCATCGTCGGCGCCGCCATGGCCGCGGCCCGCGCGGCCGGCTGAGGCCGCCCGCGGGGGCGCCGCTCAGCGCGAGCGCTGGATCCGGCGCTGGGCGACGAACCGGGCGAGGACGATCAGCGCGGCCAGCCCGGTGCCGGTGAAGAGCCAGCCGGCCCGCAGCGCGAGCCCGGTCGCCAGCGCCACCACCTGGGCGGTCACGCCCGGGGAGTTGACCGGCGCGAGCAGCGACAGTGCGAGCGCGAAGGCGATCGGGCCGCTGATCGGCGCGGCGAGCAGGTCGACGTAGCGCACCCGGACGGCCAGCTGGAAGCAGACGACCACGTAACCGAGGCCGAACAGCCAGCCGAGGCCGTCGAACAGCAGCCGGTCGGCCCCGGCCACCGCGAGGGTCGCCAGCACGCCGACCACGCCGGTGCCGACGGCGGTCAGCCGGGTGGGCCGCCCGGTGCGGCGGCGCCCGTAGAGCCGGGCGTCGCCGCGCCCGCGCAGCGGCAGCCGCAGCCGCAGTTTCGGGGTGGCCGGGCGGACGCTCGCGGGGGCCCCGGCCACCGGCCGCAGCCGGGAGGAGGGGGCCCCGGCGGCCTCGGGGCCGCGCCCGGGACCGGGGACGGCGGCGCCCTTGCCGTTCGGCGGACGGCGTCTGGGCCCTGGCGGCTGGGTACGGATGCTCTGCTCCACCCACCCAACGTACGGTCCGATCATCGCCACACTGTGTAATGGACCGTTCAGGCCTCGCTCCGTGTCTCCGGACGGAGTACTGATGTGATCGTCGTTCAGGCCCGCCGGCCTGCCCGGCCGACGCCGCTTCCACTCCGGCGACCGGCTGGGCAACCGGCCGGAGTTCCTGGAGCCCCTGCCGGTGGCGACCGGGGCGTGAGGAGCTGCCCGTAGACTTGGGGGTCGGCCCGCACGGTGCCGGTCCAACTCCTCCAAGCCCCGGGACTGCGCTTCATGTCGCTCACGATCGGAATCGTCGGCCTGCCGAACGTCGGCAAGTCGACCCTGTTCAACGCCCTGACCAAGAACGACGTGCTGGCGGCCAACTACCCGTTCGCCACCATCGAGCCGAACGTCGGCGTCGTCGGCGTCCCGGACACGCGGCTGGCCAAGCTCGCCGAGATCTTCGGCTCGCAGCGCATCCTCCCGGCCACCGTCGACTTCGTCGACATCGCCGGCATCGTGCGCGGCGCCTCCGAGGGCGAGGGCCTGGGCAACAAGTTCCTCGCGAACATCCGCGAGTCGGACGCGATCTGCCAGGTCGTGCGGGCCTTCACCGATCCCGACGTGGTGCACGTGGACGGCAAGGTGTCGCCCAAGGACGACATCGAGACCATCCACACCGAGCTGATCCTGGCCGACCTCCAGACCGTCGAGAAGGTCCTGCCGCGGCTCCAGAAGGAGGCGCGCCTCAAGAAGGACACCGCCCCCGTGCTGGCCGCCGCCGAGGCCGCGCAGGCGATCCTGGAGACCGGCAAGACCCTCTTCGAGGCCGGCTTCGACACCGCCCCGATCCGCGAGCTCCACCTGCTGACCGCCAAGCCCTTCCTCTACGTCTTCAACGTGGACGAGGACGAGCTGGCCGACGAGGACTTCAAGAACGCCCAGCGCGAGCTGGTCGCCCCGGCCGAGGCGATCTTCCTGAACGCCAAGATCGAGTCCGAGCTGATCGAGCTCGACGACGAGGAGGCGCTCGAACTCCTCCAGTCGATGGGCCAGGAGGAGCCCGGCCTCGCCACCCTCGCCCGCGTCGGCTTCGACACCCTCGGCCTGCAGACCTACCTGACGGCCGGCCCCAAGGAGACCCGCGCCTGGACCATCAAGAAGGGCGCCACGGCCCCCGAGGCGGCCGGTGTGATCCACACCGACTTCCAGAAGGGCTTCATCAAGGCCGAGGTCATCTCCTTCGCCGACCTGGTCGAGACCGGCTCCATCGCCGAGGCCCGCAGCAAGGGCAAGGCCCGCATCGAGGGCAAGGAGTACGTCATGCAGGACGGCGACGTGGTGGAGTTCCGCTTCAACGTCTGATCATTTGATTGCTTTGAGATAGATCGATCTGTCAAATGTGCAGGTCGGACGGGGCCCGCCTCCCTTGAGGCGGGCCCCGGTCCGTTTTCCGTGCTGACTCGGTGCTGACTTCTTCGGCCCGTCGCATGCACTTGAGTGGTACGTTATGTGGTACCGGTCATGGAAGGAGTTCAGTCGATGTCGATCACAGCCAGCGAGGCGCGCAAGGCTCTCTTCCCGTTGATCAAGAAGGTCAACGACGATCACGAGGCCATTGAGATCGTCTCCAAGCACGGGAATGCCGTGCTCGTCTCGGCCGAGGACTATGCCGCCTTGCGTGAAGGCTCCTACCTCTTGCGCTCGCCGGTGAACGCGCGCCGCTTGCTCAAGGCGTACGAGAACGCCCTTGGCGGCACAGGGCTTTCCGAGCGGGAGCTCATCGATCCTGATGCGGCGGGTGTCGAGAAGGGCGCCGCGTGAGGCTCGTCTTCGAAGAGGCCGGCTGGGAGGACTACACGTCCTGGCTCAAGAGCGACCGCAAGATGCTCGCTCGGATCAACAAGCTCATCGAGGATGTCCTGCGCGACCCGTTCACCGGGATCGGCAAGCCCGAGCCGCTGAAGTACCACTTGCCCGGTGCCTGGTCGCGGCGGATCGATGACGAGCACCGTCTCGTCTATCTGGTCACGGACCGGGAGATCATCATCCTGGCAGCCCGCTACCACTACTGATCGTCAGCAGCGGGTTCACGTCACCGTGCTGGTTCTGTGCTGACTTCGTTCGTCGGCAGGGGCGTTCTCGCAGGTTGCAGTGGTGTGATGGCAATTCCGCTTCAACGTCTGACCGCCGCCGGTGCGGTGGACCGCCCGGTTCCGTGTTCGCACGGGGCCGGGCGGTTCGGCGTTCGTGGGGGGAGTTCAGCGGATGGTGACGGTCGCCGTGCCGTCGGGCTCGGTGGTGACGGTGACGGCTTCGAGGGTGTCGGCGTGGGCGTCGGGGCGGTGGGCGGCGGCGCGGGGGCCGATGCCGACGACGCGCAGGCCGGCCGCGCGGGCGGCGGCGATGCCGGCCCCCGAGTCCTCGAAGGCGAGGCAGTCGGCCGGGGGGAAGCCGAGTGTGGCGGCGCCCTTGAGGAAGCCCTCCGGGTCGGGCTTGCTCGCGCCGACCGACTCGGCGGTCACCAGGACGCCCGGCAGCGGCAGTCCGGCGGCGGCCATCCGGACCCGGGCGAGCGGCTCGTCGGCGGAGGTCACGAGGGCGTGCGGGAGGCCGGCCAGCGCGGCGAGGAAGGCGGGCGCGCCGGGGACGGGGACGACGCCGTCGGTGTCGGCGCGCTCGGCGGCGAGCATCCGCCGGTTGTCGGCGAGGTTCTCCTCGACCGGGCGGCCGGGCAGCAGCTCGGCCATCGTCGCGTGGCCCTGGCGGCCGTGCGCGACGGCGAGGACGGCGGCCGGGTCGAGGCCGTGCACGGCCGCCCAGCGCCGCCAGCAGCGCTCGACGACGGCGTCGGAGTCGACGAGGGTGCCGTCCATGTCGAGCAGGAGGGCGCGGGCGGTCAGCCGGACGGGGGCGGCGGGCATGGGTCGGGCTCCTCGCGGTGCGGGCCGGCGGGTGCCGGCGGGCGGCGGTGGACCCGGCGAAGACGAGCCCTTTGTTCAATGATGATACAAAAGATCATCCGAGCAGGTGGGCGTTGACCTCCCGGGCCTCCGCCGCCAGCTCCGCCAGCTCGACCACCTCGACCCCGGCCGCCTCCAGCAGCGCCGTGCCCTGGCAGTCGGTCACGAACAGGTCCGGCTCGCGCCAGGCCACCACCACCCGCGGCACACCCGCCGCGATGATCAGCCGGGCGCACGGCACCGGGCGCGAGGCCCGCTGCCCGCACGGCTCCAGCGAGCTGTAGACCGTCGCGCCGCGCAGCCGCGGGTCGTCGGCCGGGAGCTTGCCGAGCGCGGCCTCCTCCGCGTGGTCGTGGGCGTCCGTCTCGCGGCTGTACCCCTCGGCGAGCACCTCGCCGTCGGCGCCGACGACCACCGCGCCGACCGAGAAGGCGGTCCCGGACGGCGGGCAGAGGCGGGAGAGTTCGACGGCCCGGCGCAGGTGGTCGAGGTCGGTGGTCACGGGGCGGGCTCCTTCGGGGCGTACCTGAGCAGGACGACATCGCCCACCGTACGTGCCTCCAGCAGGCGCATCCGCCGCGCCGGTCCGCCCGGGAAGGCGGCCGGGTGGACGAACCGCGGCGCCTGCGCCTGGCCGACCAGCAGCGGGGCCACGGCCAGCTGGAGTTCGTCGGTCAGGCCCTGCGCGAGGAACTGGGTGTGCACGCTGCCGCCGCCCTCGACCATCAGGCGGCGCACGCCGCGGGCGCCCAGGTCGTCCAGCACCGCGCCGAGGTCCACCGCGCCGCCGAGCGCGACCACGTCGGCCAGCCCGTCCAGCGCCGGGCGCAGGGCCGCCGCGCCGGCGTCCGTCGTGTACGCGACCTTGCCGCCGCCGGTGTGCCAGAACCGCAGCGCCGGGTCGAGTGCGCCGCTCGCGCTGAGCGTCACCTTCAGCGGGTACGCCGGCCGGCCGGCCGCGACCCGGGCGGCCCTCCGGCCGGCGTCGTTGACCAGCAGGCGCGGGTTGTCGGCGCGCAGGGTGTTGCCGCCGACCAGGATCGCGTCGGCGGCGGCGCGCTCCTCGTCGACCCGGTCGAAGTCGGCGGCGTTGGAGAGCAGCAGGCGCTCGGGGGAGGCGTCGTCGAGGTGGCCGTCGAGCGACACGGCGGCGCTCAGCAGGACGAAGGGGCGCGGGCCGGGCATGGGGCGGGACCGTTCTGTCGGGGGGCCTCCACGGTACGGCGGGCGGTGGGGCGGGCGCCGTCGGGTGGCCATCATGTGAGACGAATCTTCTCGCGATGCGAGAACAGGAGTAGCGTCGGGGGAAGCCGAACACGATCGAGGGGGATCCGATGAGCGGAACGTCCACCGTTTACACGCACGGCCACCAGGAGGCCGTGCTGCGCTCGCACCGCTCGCGCGGCGCCGCCGACTCCGCCGCCTACCTGCTGCCCGAACTGCGCCCCGGGCAGGCCCTGTTGGACGTCGGCTGCGGGCCGGGCACGATCACCGCCGACCTGGCCGAGCTGGTCGGTCCGAGCGGGCGGGTGGTGGCCGTGGACACCTCCGCCGAGGTGCTGGAGCAGGCGGCCGAGTACGTCGCCGCGCGGGGGCTGTCGAACGTCGTCTTCGAGGTCGCCGACGTCCACCGACTGTCCTACCGTGACGGCGAGTTCGACGTGGTGCACGCCCACCAGGTGCTCCAGCACGTGGCCGACCCGGTGGGCGCGCTGCGCGAGATGCGCCGGGTGCTGGCGCCGGGCGGCGTGGTCGCGGCCCGGGACGTCGACTACGCCTCGATGACCTGGTACCCCGAGGCGCCCGCGCTGGACGACTGGCTGGCGCTCTACCGGCGGACCGCGCGCGCCAACGGCGGCGAGCCGGACGCCGGGCGGCGGCTGCTGTCCTGGGCCCGGGCGGCCGGCTTCGCCGAGGTCGCCGCCACCGCCACGACCTGGACGTTCGTGACGCCCGAGCGGTGCGCGTGGTGGGGCGGCATGTGGGCGGACCGGACGGTCGACTCGGCGTTCGCCCGCACGGCGGTGGCCGCGGGCTTCGCCGACCGGGCGGAGCTGGAGCGGATCGCGGCCGGCTGGCGGGAGTGGAGCGGCGCCGGGGACGCCTGGTTCTCGATGCTCCACGGCGAGGTCCTGGCGCGCGGCTGAGGGGCGGGAACAAGGGGCGGGCAGGCGTTCGAAAAGATCGGGTAAAGTCGCGCGACCGTTCGTTCTCGGCCCCGTTCGGGTCCGAGCCGTGTGCCGAAGGCCGCCGAGCGGCGCAGAACGCCGAGCTGACGCCCGCACCGCCGGGCCGGGGGAGTCCACGTGTCCAAGCCCGATCCCGACGCGCCCGTCCCCGGGCCGGAGAACCCCGCGGCCGCCGAGAACCCGGTGGCCCCGGTGGCCCCGGCGGACCGGGTGGACCTCGGCAAGGAAGCGGCCCCGCCCGCCGAGTCTCCGCAGCCCGCGGACACCCCGGCGGACCGGGTGGACCTCGCCAAGACCGACGTCCCGGCAGCTCCCGCCGACGCGGCCCCGCCTGCTGCCGCCCCGGCCCCCGCCGACCCGTGGGCCGCCCCCGCCGGGGCCCCGCCCCTGGCGCCGCCGCCGCCCGTCGGGGCAGCCGGGGCCACCGGGCCCGCCGGGGGCTGGGCGTCGGTGCCGCCCGCCGCGCACTCCGGCTTCCAGCCCGGTTACCCGTACGGCTACCCCCAGCCCCCCAAGCAGGTCAACGGGTTCGCCATCGGAGCCCTCGTGACCGGCCTCGTCTGCGCGTGGCCGGTCGCCCTCGTGCTGTCGATCGTCGCGATGGTCCAGATCAGGAAGCGCGCCGAGCGCGGCATGGGCATGGCCGTGACGGGCCTGGTGTTCGGCGTGTTCGGCGTCATGGTCACGGTGTTCGGCGTCCTCGGCGCGGTGCTGGGCCCGGTCGACCGTGCTGACTCCGGCGCGCCGCCCAAGGCCCCGGCCGGCTCGGTCCGCTGGTCCGCCCTCAAGTCCGGGGACTGCTACAGCTCCCCGGACGGGGGCAGCCGGGTCGACCCGGAGGGCGGCGACGAGACGGTGTACTGGGTCCGCAAGGTGCCCTGCTCCGCCCCGCACCACGGCGAGGTGGCCGGCACCGCCAGGACCCCGGCCGGCGACAGCCGGACCTACCCGGGCGAGTCGGCGATCCGCGAGCGCGCCGCGGAGCTCTGCCGCCCCGTGCTCGACGACTACGCCCTCGACCAGTGGGCGATCCCGGACGGCATGGACGAGATCTACCTCTACCCGACCGCCGGCAACTGGAAGTACGGGGAGCGGTACATCACCTGCGCCTTCGAGGACCGCGACGCCGAGCACGTGGGCACCGTCCGCACCGACCGCGGCAGCCTGACCTCCGCCCAGCTCGCCTACCTGGAGGCCGTCCGCGGCTTCAACACGGCCTACGCGAACCAGCCCAAGGGCGAGGTCGCGACGGCCGGCTCCGAGTACGCGACCTGGGCCGGGCGGATGGCGGCCGCTTCCCGCGCCGAGGCCGAGCAGCTGTCCCGCACGACGACGTCCTGGCCGGACGCCGCGAAGCCGAAGGTCGCGGCGCTGGCCGCCGCCCAGCGGGACGCCGCCACCGCCTGGGAGTCCGCAGCGCGGACGACCGATCCGACCGCGCTGGAGGGCGAGATCCGGCGGGCGAAGCTGCTGACGGCCAAGACCACCCCGCTCAGCGTGGACGCCCGCCGCGAGCTGGGCCTGTCCACCGGTGAGCAGGTGCCCGACCTCCGGGTCTGACGCGCCGTCTTACCCGGAGTTAACCCGGCCCGTACCTGCCGGTAGCGAGCCGCCCGTACGGTTCGGGACAGGTATCCCCGGCCCGACCCCCACGCAGGCCGGGGATACGCTCCCGCCATGAGCACCTTTCGGGTGATGCGGCAGGACGACAACGGCAACCGCTTCGTCGTCGCGCGGGGACTGGCGAAGGACGAGGCCGAGCGCCTCGCGGCGGAGTTCGAGGCCCGCGGCCACAAGCAGCTCTACTGGACCGAGGCCGAGCGCGCGGCCGGGGACGCCTAGGCTCGTGCCATGAATCCCGCAACCGTGAACATCGAGGAGCAGGCCGCCGTCCGGATCGTGATCGGCGGCGTGATCGTCCGGGCGGGGCGGGTGCTGGCCGCGCGCCGCAACACCCCCGCGGAGGTGGCCGGGCGCTGGGAGTTCCCGGGCGGCAAGGCCGAGCCCGGCGAGACGGAGTCCGAGGCGCTGGAGCGCGAGCTGCTGGAGGAGCTCGGCGTGCACGCCCGGGCGCTGGAGCGGCTGCCCGGCGCGTGGGCCGTCCGGCCGGGCCTGGAGCTGCACTTCTGGGCCGCCGAGCTGCTCGACGGCGACCCCCGTCCGCTCCTGGAGCACGACGAGCTGCGCTGGCTCGGCCCGGACGAGCTGGACTCGGTCGACTGGCTCGACCACGACCGGGACGTCCTCCCGCACGTCGCCGGCCTCCTGGGTACCTGAGCCCCACCTGTCGGCGCGAGCCCGGCGCCGCGCCAGGTAGGTCAATCGGACAAGACGACCCGGCAGCCGGGATAGCCTGGGTTCTGCTGGGTATGTCACTTTTCGGCACGTTTCGTCACCATCGGTGAGCCGCCCCAGCCGGCGCCGCCGATCCCGACCAGAGCCGGAGGCCCCGTCGGTGTCGAATACCGGTAACGGCGGCGGGGGAGCACGGCGGACAGGCACCGCGGGGAGCGCCGCCGCCCGCGCCCGGCTGCGCCGCGGCGCCCGCCCGGCGGCCCCGCAGCCGGCCGC
>NZ_JBHVPD010000043.1:37907-75798 GCF_042887525.1 Kitasatospora sp. NPDC057936 | reverse complement strand
ACGCACTGTTGTCGATCACACCGCTCGACGCCGTCCACGGCGCCGCCGAACCCGTCTCGAAGCCCGCGTTGCCCAGCAACTGCGCCGGCGTGCAGCCGCCGCCACCGCCGGAGACGGCCCAGGAGAAGCTGGTCGTCGCGGTCTTGCCGCCCGCGTCGGTGACCGTGACGGTCGTGTTGTAGTTGCCCGCGGTGGAGGCCGTGCCGGAGATCACACCGGTCGAGGAGTTGATCGACAGGCCGGTGGGCAGGCCGGTGGCGGCGTACGACAGCGGCGCAGTGCCGCCCGAGGCCTGGATCTGCAGGTTCACCGAGCCGTTCAGCGCGGTGGACTGGCTGCCCGGGTTGGTGACGCTGACGCCGCCCGGGTTCGGCGGCGCCTGGCCGACGTTGACGCCCGCCCACGCGAGGCCCACCTGGTAGACCTCGTTGCTGTTCGCGCCGTAGAGGTCGGTGGCCGCGCTGACCGTCGCCGTGCGCGCGGCGGCGTAGTCGGTGGTCGAGGTCATGTAGGCGGTGAGCGCCTTGTACCAGATCTGCTTGGCCTTGTCCCGGCCGATGCCCGCGACCGTGACGTTGTTGGCCGTCGGGCTGTTGTAGTTGAACCCGTTGATGCTCTTCGCGCCGCTGCCCTCCGACAGCAGGTAGAAGAAGTGGTTCGCGACGCCGGACGAGTAGTGGACGTCCAGGTTGCCGACGCCCGAGTACCACGAGTCCGCCGAGGAGCCGTCCTTGGAGGGCTGGTCCATGTAGCGCAGCGGGGTGCCGTTGCCGTTGATGTTGAGCTGGATGCCGATGAAGTAGTTCGGCGGGGTGGAGGCCAGGTTGGCGTTCCACTCGACCATCTTGCCCATGATGTCGGAGGTGGCCTCGTTGAGGCCGCCGGACTCACCGGAGTAGTTGAGCGCGGCGGTCGCGGCGGTGACGCCGTGCGTCATCTCGTGGCCGGCCACGTCGAGCGCGGTGAGCGGGTGGGTGTTGCCGGAGCCGTCCCCGTAGGTCATGCAGAAGCAGGAGTCGTCCCAGAACGCGTTCACGTAGTTGTTGTCGTAGTGGACGCGGCTGTACGCGCCGACACCGTCGTTGCGGATGCCGTTGCGGTTGAAGGCGCTCTTGTAGAAGTCCCAGGTCGCGGCGACGCCGTACTGGGCGTCCACGGCCGCGGACTCGCCGTTGCTGGCCTGGCCGTTGCCCCACGTGTCGGTGGACTTGGCGTACAGCGTGCCGTTGCCGGACGTGCCGTTGCTCATGTTGGTCGTGTACTGGCCGCCGCGGGTGCCGTCCTTGAGCTGGTACTGCCCGCCGCTCTGGGTCGTGGTGAGCGGCACGTTGCCGACGTACACGCCGGTGCCGGTGCCGGTCTCGATGGTCTCGTTCTTGCCGAGCACCTCGCCGGTCGCCGCGTCGGTGACGACGTGCAGGCGGCTCGGCGTGCCGTCGTCGCCCTTGCCGGTGACGACGGTCTCGTACGCGAGCCGCGGGGTGCCCTTGGCGGCGAAGACCACCAGGCGCGGTGCGGCCTCCAGTGCGGCGCCCGACTCGGCGGCCAGCGCGCTCTCCTGGGCCTTCGGCGCGGCGAGCGCGGGGGTGGTGTCCAGGCCCGCCAGGACGGCGTCGCTGGCCTTGGTCACGCCCTTCGTGGCGCCGGCCGCGGTCTGGTGGACGACCAGGTCGCCGCCGAGGACCGGGAGGCCGGCGTAGGTGCGCTCGTACCGCAGGTGGCGGTCGCCGTTGGTGTCCTGGACGGCGTCCTTGGCGACGAGCTTCTCCTGGCCGCTCAGCCCGATGCTCTGGGCGAGGCTCGCGGCCTGCTGGTTCGCCGACGAGAGGAGCTCCGCACGGGCGGAGAGCTGCTGGGCGACGACCGTCGGCGCGTCGGGGGCGGCCGCCTGGGCGATGACCGGGATGCCGGTCACCAGCAGCGCGGTGGTGGCGGCCATGACGACCGCCGCCTTCCGGGCGTGGGCGTAGCGGGACATGCGGACTCCTTAACCGACCGGCGCGGGTGTGCGCACGGTGGAGGGCGACCTGGGCCGCGGGGTTGCGGCGCAGTGGGGGCCCCCGGCGGCGGTGTGCGCCAGGGGTGCAGCGGTGCTCACAGAGTCAGGTGCAGAGGAGTGCAGGTGTGCGGTGCGTGCAGAGGTGCGCACGGGGAAAGCCGCCGCGGGGAGGGAGAGTTGGGGGGTCCCTCGTCCGCAGCAGGGGGAATCGTGGCAGCAAATGAGCCGTTAATGACAGATGCATGCCATGGTTTGGCCGATTCGAGTCCGCACCGGGCAATCGCGAAGTGCTTCAACCGCGTTACAGGTAAAGGCACTTACAACAACGGTTTTCATGAGCGCCAAATTGTTCGGGTCCCCCGCACCGGCACTGACCAGCGCTCAGGCCGACGTCGGACCGCCCGGCCGGGGCGCAGCGTCCGCGGGGCCCGACACGTCACCATTCCGGCCGTGCCACCGCGCGGTTCCGGCCATTTCGAGCGGCCCCGGGAACGAACCCGGCACGAGCCCGGTACGGACCCCGAACGGACCCGGGCCCGGCACCGCCACAACGGCGGTACCGGGCCCGGGAGTCGGAGGTCGTCAGCCCTGGACGAACACCGCCACGGTGCGGCCGGGCACGGTGAACGTGCCGGTCGCGGCGTCGAAGCCGGACTGCTTGATCACCGGGTCCGCGCCGCCCGCCTGGACGGGGTGCAGCGCCTGGGCCGTCCCCTTCAGCGCGGAGACCGTCTGGCTCTGCGCCGTGGGCGTGGCGTTGAAGACCACGGTGACACCCTTCTCGGCGCCGGCCAGACCGGTGCCGTCCAGGTGCAGGGTGATCACCCCGGGCGTCTCGGCGGCGGTGCCGGAGAGCGGGTAGGACAGCCGCTGCTGGACGTCGGCGAGGGTCGGCAGGGAGAACAGCGGCGAGGACCGCTTGATCCGCAGGAAGTCCTGGAACTGCGCCGTGGTCGCCCGGATGTCGTCCGCGCCGACGGTCAGCTTCGGGTTGGCCAGGAGCGATTGGGCCGTCGGCCAGAGCTCCTTGTTGTCCGCCGCCATCGGCAGGCCGCGGCCCCAGCCGTTGCCGTCCGCGGCACTCCAGTGGATCGCGTTGAACCAGTCGCCCGAGTTGTAGGAGTTCGAGTCGAGCGACTTCGAGCGCAGCAGGTCGCTGCCCGCCTGGGCGAAGCCGGCGCCCTGGGTGAGCGCGGTGAGCGAGAGCCCGAGCGCCTGCATCCGGGCCCGGTCGGCGGGGGCGGTGCCGGTGGGCAGCTTGTAGGCGAGGGCGTCGAACAGGTCGGTGTTGTCGTGGGCGTCCACGTACTCCACCGCCTCGCCCGGCCTGCTCGCGTACCCGGTCGGGGCGCCGTTGTAGTCGACCTGGGCGCCGGTGACGGGCTTGCCGGAGCTGTCGGTGAACGCGTAGCCGGCCAGGTTGCCGGTCAGCCCGACCTTCAGCTGGTCCATCTCGTGCAGGAGCCGGGCCTTCTGCTGGTCGGGGGTGCCGTTGGCGGGCGAGCCGTTCGGGTCGGTGTACAGGCCCGAGGCGAAGCCCTGCTGCGGCGCGGAGCCGAGCATGAAGTTGCCGCCGCGGGCGGCGTCGCGCATCCGGTCGTCGAAGGTCGCGATGCCGGTGCCGGCCATGTTGGCCTGGGTGGCCTGGACGAACCGGGCGTCGTTGGCCACCGTGCCGAAGTTCCAGCCCTCGCCGTACAGGAAGACGTTCTTCCCGTCGACGCCGTCCGAGTCCGGCGTCATCTTCCGCAGCGCGGCCTGCACGTCGAGCATGGTCGACTTCGGGTCGAGGCCCATCAGGTCGAAGCGGAAGCCGTCGACGCGGTACTCGCGCGCCCACAGCGTGACCGAGTCGACGACGAGCCGGTTCATCATGGCGTGCTCGGGCGCGGTGTCGGAGCAGCAACTGTCCGTCGTCACCTTGCCGTTGGCGTCCAGCCGCTGGTAGTAGCCGGGCACCACCCGGTCCAGCACCGAGTTCCCGTCCTGGCCGCTGGCGGCGGTGTGGTTGAAGACGACGTCCAGCACGACGCGCAGCCCGGCCTCGTGCATGGCCTGCACCATCCGCCGGAACTGCACCGTGCGGGCGGTCCCGGTCGGGTCCGTGGCGTACGTGCCCTCCGGCACGTTGTAGTGCAGCGGGTCGTACCCCCAGTTGTACGCGTCGTCCGCGGCGACGGCGGCCACGCACTCCTGCTGCTTCGGGCCGTCCGGCGGAAGGGACTTGAGGTCGCAGGGCGGCAGCTTCTGCCCGGCCTTGTCCTTCGGGATGGACGCGATGTCGAAGGTCGGCAGCAGGTGGACCGTGGTCACACCGGCCTTGGCGAGGTCGCGCAGGTGCTGCATCCCGGCCGAGTTCGACTCGGTGAACGCCAGGTAGGTGCCGCGCTCGGCGGCGGGGACGGTGGCGTCCTCGACCGAGAAGTCGCGGACGTGCAGCTCCTGGATCCGCTGCTTCGCCGGCGGGACGGCCGCCGGGACGTTCTGGTCCTCCCAGCCCGCGGGCTTGAGCTCCTTGGCGTCGAGGTTCGCCACCAGGCTGCGCCTGGAGTCGGCGGACAGCGCGACCGAGTACGGGTCGGTGACGGTGTTGACGACGGTCTGCTGCACCGAGGGCGCCCAGACCTTCACCTGGTACAGGTAGTACTTGCCGTCCAACTCGGCCTTGTCGCGGACGACTTCCCACACACCGGTCTCGTCGTCCGGCTTCAGCGGCAGCGTCCTGGGAGTGCCCCCGGTGGCGCTGTCGAAGACCTGGACGGACACGTCCTGCGCGGTCGGCGCCCACACGGACAGCGCGACCTTGCCGTCGTAGTAGGCCGGGCCGAAGTCCACCCGGCCGGCCTTCCCCGCGTACAAGTCGTCCAGCACGCCCGGGATCTGCACGCCGGTCGCGGCCAACGCGGCCCCGCTCGGCAGGTGTTCGGTGAACAGCAGTTGGCTGCGCAGCGCGGCGGGCACGCGCGCGGCGTCCCGGGCATCCACGGTGAAGGCCCGGTAGCCCGCCAGGTGCGGGAACTTGGCCTTCTGCACGTCGGTCAGCCCGCCCTGGGCGGGGGTGAGCCGGATCCACTTGCCCGGCTTGGTCAGCACGCCCTTGTCGGCGCGGATGCCGCCCGCGGGGTCGTAGACGAGCTGGGCGCTGGTGCCGCCGGCGAGCGCCGCGTCGGCGGCGCCGTAGTTCGCGGGGACGACGACGGTCTTCGCGTCGATCCACTGCGCCTTGGCGGTGCCGGGGTCCAACTGCGAGGAGGCGGCGGCGTTCTGGGGCAGGAGGTAGCCCTCGCGGCCGCCGAGGATCCACACTTCCCGGCCGTTGACCGCGAAGTCCAGCGACTGGTCGCCCGGGAGGTCCTTGTCGTTGCCGTTGTGGAGGATGTAGCTGAGGCTGGTCGCCCCGGGGGCGAGCGGGACCTCGAAGACGTCGCCAAAGGCGTCGCGGCGGGCCGGCATCAGCGGCTTGCCCCAGTCGGTGGGGTTCGCGGCGCCGGTCCAGTCGTGCAGGCCCCAGCCGTCGTAGGCGCCGTCGGCCCGGTTGTAGTGGATGACGGCGGTACCGGCCGGCGGGGTGCTCGTCGGGCCGGGGTCGGTGGTCCGCACGGCCGGGTCGCCCTGCTTGACCCAGACCTCGCCGGTGCTGCCCACGTCGATGTGCCGGTCGGCGTCGACATCCTTGACGCCGTCCTTCTCGACGATGAACCCGACGTCCGACGCGCCCGGCTTGAGCCGCACGTACGCGAAGGCGCCGTACGCGTCCCGGCCGGTGAAGCCGTGCCCGGCCGGCCACTGGGTCGACTCGCCGTCCGCGAGGTCGCCCCAGGCGTAGAGGTTCCAGCCGTCGTAGTTCCCGTCCGGCCGGTTGTAGTGCACGACGGCGTACGGGCGCGCGGTGGCCGTGGGTACGGGCTTGGGCGCCGGGGTGCCGGTGGTGAAGCTCGCGGTGGCGGAGCGCAGGTGCCCACTGGAGTCCTGCACGACGGCCTTGTAGCGGACGACCGTGCCGGGGGCGACGGCGCTCAGGTCCTGGGTGACGGCGTACTTCCCGGTGTCGGCGGTGCCGAGCGTCTGCCAGGGCCCGTCGCCGATCTGCCCGGTGAACGTGACGCGGTTGAAGCCGCCGTCCGTCTTCGCGCCGATCGTCACGAGCCCGGTCGAGCCGTCCGCGGGCGGCTGCACCGAGAGCTGCGGCGCGGCGGCGACCGGCGCGAGCCTGGCGCCCGCCTTGTAGACGACGGACGACAGCGCGGGCACGGTGACGGTCGCCTTGCGGTCGGCGCCGCTGGTCAGGTGCTCCCCCGCCGACGGGTAGATGCGGTCGAAGCCCATCCCGGCGGAGAACGTGTCCAGGGTGACCGTCTTCGCCTCGGTGGCGTTGTTGACCGCCACCAGGTACTCGACCTGCTGCCCGGCGTCGATCCGGGAGAACGCGTACACGCCCGCGCCGTCGGCGGCGTACCGCTCGATCTGGGCGCCGTCGGCGAGCGCCGGGTTGTCGCGGCGCAGCTTGGCGAGGCCGGCGATGCCCTGGTAGAGCTCGCCGCCCTGCCCGTACCGGTCGGCCGGTCCAGGGGCGCCGCCGAGCACGCGGTCGGCGTTGTAGGACGCCGTCCGCGAGGCGAACATGTCCTGCCGGGCGTCCTTGTCGCCGCCCGCGCCGGTGAAGCCCTGCTCGTCGCCGTAGTAGACGACGGGCTGCCCGCGGGTGAGGAACTGAAGCTCGTTGCCGAGCCGGTCCTTCTTCAGGAGGGTGGTGTCGTCGGCGCCCGGGTTGTCGGCGAGGAGGAAGGAGCCGAAGCGGCCCATGTCGTGGTTGCCGAGGAAGGTCGGCAGCTCGTACGCGTCGGTGTCGGCGCTGGTGTAGCGGTAGTCCTGGCCGTAGACGTCGGCGAGGTTCTTCGCCGAGCCGCCCTGCGAGACGTACGAGCGCGCGGCGCCCTGGAACGGGAAGTCGAGCGTGGCCTGGAGCCGGCCCTTGGTGACGTACGGCGAGGTGACCGCCGGGTCGCCGGAGTAGACCTCGCCGAACATGAAGAACTTCTTGTTGCCCTGCTTGGCGGCGAAGTCCTTGAGCGCCGGCGCCCACTGCTGCCAGAAGGCCATGTTGACGTGCTTGACGGTGTCGATCCGGAAGCCGTCCACGCCGGCGTCCTTCACCCACTGCTCGTAGACCTTCTCGAAGCCCTTCACCACGCGGGGGTTCTGGGTGTCGAGGTCGTCGAGCCCGCTGAAGTCGCCCTCGGTCGCGGACTCGCCGACGAAGGTCGAGTCGCCGCGGTTGTGGTAGAGCGACGGGTCGTTGAGCCAGGACGGGCTCTTGGCGGTCGCGTCGGCGGGGGTGCGGAAGACCGGGGTGTAGGGGAAGGAGTCCTTGGTGATCTTCGGCCAGGGGGCTCCGCTGTCGGCCACGGCCGTCTCGTCGACCGGGTTGCCGTCGGCGTCGAGCGTCGGGTAGGCGCCGGTCGAGCGGTAGGCGTGCTGCTGCTCGGCGTCGTCGATGACGTCGGCGGTGTGGTTGGTGATGACGTCGAAGAAGACCTTGATGCCGCGGGCGTGCGCCTTGGCTATCAGCTCCTTCAGCTGGTCGTTGGTACCGAAGTGCGGGTCGACCTGGGTGAAGTCGGTGATCCAGTAGCCGTGGTAGCCGGCGGACGCCTGGTCCCCCGTGCCCTGCACGGGCTTGTTCTTGAAGATCGGCGCCATCCAGATCGCGGTGGTGCCGAGGTTCTGGATGTAGTCGAGCTTCTGGATCAGGCCGGCCAGGTCGCCGCCGTGGTAGAAGCCCTTGTCGGCGGGGTCGAAGCCGTTGTCCAGCCGCCCGCCCGTGATGCCGCCGGTGTCGTTGGCCTGGTCGCCGTTGGCGAAGC
Organism: Kitasatospora sp. NPDC057936; assembly: GCF_042887525.1. NCBI lineage: Bacteria > Bacillati > Actinomycetota > Actinomycetes > Kitasatosporales > Streptomycetaceae > Kitasatospora > Kitasatospora sp. NPDC057936. The sequence continues at coordinate 67,935 of NZ_JBHVPD010000043.1, read as the reverse complement.
GGTCGGGCAGGACGAAGTAGTACTGCTCGCGGGTGAGGTCGTGCCGCCCGGCGGTGGCCGCCAGTGCGGCGTCCGACGGCGGGGCGGGCGGGGCGGCGGCGAGGGCCGCGGGGGCGCCGCCGAGGGTGGCGGCGGTCAGTGCGGCGGCGAGCAGGACGGCCGTGCGGCCGGGTCTGCGTCGTGGGGTGCTCCGCCGGGGGCTGAGCGGCGTATCGGCCACTGAGGGCTCCCTTAGGGGAAGGGGCGGTCGAGTTCCCTGGAAGCTAGCGGCCTGCAATATGTTTCAGCAAGATGCAGAAACGGTTTCGTGCCGGGAAAGTGCAGCGCACGACCGATCCGCGCACGCCTCGGGCACCCCGATTGCGCGCCCCGCACCGGTCGGCGTGACAATGGGACGTATGCCAGTCCCACCGGTAAGCACCAGACCCGACCTCACCCCCTACCCTGGTGGGAGTCGCCCCCTAACCCTCAAGGGGGACAGCCGGTGAAGAATCCACTTCCAGAGGATGAGCGGACGGCTACGGGACGTCTGGCAGACTTCTCGTCCATGGGGGAACCGACCGAGATCCAGCAAGCCGGCGCGCGGCGCGCCGACCAGGCGCACGGTGGTGGTTCCGGAGCACGCCAGGCCCTGTCCGGCGGCCCCGACGGAGCCACCCGGGCCGTCCGCTCGCGCACCGCCGCCCTGCGCGACCGCGTCCGCGACCAGCGCCGCTCGCCGGCCCGGCCGCGGATCTGGTTCGAGCTCGCCCTGATCGGCATCAGCTACTGGCTGTACTCGATCGTCCGGAACGCCGTTCCGGAGCAGGCGGCGATAGCCCAGAAGCACGCCCGCTGGATCTGGGACCTGGAGCAGAACCTCGGCGTCGCGGTCGAGCGCTCGGTCAACCACGCCGTGGACGGCGTCGGCTGGCTCATCACGGGCATGAACTACTACTACGCGACGCTGCACTTCGTCATCACGATCGGCGTGCTGGTCTGGCTCTACCGCAGCCACCCCGGCCGCTACGTCGCCGCCCGCACGGTGCTGTTCGTCACCACCGGGATCGCCCTCGTCGGCTTCTACTTCTTCCCGCTGGCCCCGCCGCGGCTGATGACCGACGGCGGCTTCATCGACACCGTGAAGGCCCACGGCACCTGGGGCTCGATGGCCTCCGGACCCGCCGCGCACGTCTCCAACCAGTACGCGGCCATGCCCTCGATGCACATCGGCTGGTCGATGTGGTGCGGTCTGGCGATCTTCTTCCTGGCCCGCCGGACGTGGGTCCGGGTGCTCGGCCTGATGTACCCGCTGGCCACGCTGGTGGTCATCATCTCGACCGCCAACCACTTCTGGATGGACGCCGTCGGCGGCGAGATCTGCCTGACGGTGGGCTTCCTCGCCGCCCGCTGGATCTACCAGGAGTGGGTCTACAAGCTGCCGCGGGTGCCCGCCCGGGAGACGGCCGAGGAGCCGATCACCGTCCCCGAGCAGTGGAGCGAGCCGGCCGTCGGCAGCGGCCGCCGCTAGACCGCGAAGAGACGTACGGAGGGGCCCCGCGAGGGGCCCCTCCCGCGTTTCCGGCCCACCCCGGCCCACCCCGGCTCAGCCGTAGAACAGCCGCTCCACGACCGCCCGGGCCCGCCGGGTCGTCCGCCGGTAGTCGTCCACCAGCTCCCCGCTGTGCCCGGCGCCGTACCCGAGGTAGCGCGCCACCCCGGACAGCTCCCTGGCCTCCCCGGGGAAGCTGTCCCCCGGCCGGCCGCGCACCAGCATCACCGCCGCGCGCACCCGGGAGGCCAGCACCCAGGCCGCGTCCAGCACGGCCGCGTCCTCCTCGCCGATCAGCCCGGCCCCGGCCGCGGCGGCCAGCGCCGCACGGGTCCGGGTGGTGCGCAGCCCCGGCAGCTCGTGCCCGTGCTGGAGCTGGAACAGCTGGACGGTCCACTCGACGTCCGCCAGCCCGCCGCGGCCGATCTTGGTGTGCGTGGTCGGGTCGGCGCCGCGCGGCAGCCGCTCGGCCTCGATCCGGGCCTTGATCCGGCGGATCTCCAGGAGGTCCCGCTCCGGCACCCCGTCGCCGGGGTAGCGCAGCGGGTCGATCAGCCGGCGGAACCGCGCGCCGAGCTCCTCGTCCCCGGCCACCGGCTCGGCGCGCAGCAGCGCCTGGCTCTCCCACGCGTGCGACCACCGGCGGTAGTACGCCGCGTACGAGGCGAGGGTGCGCACCAGCGGGCCGCTGCGCCCCTCGGGCCGCAGGTCGGCGTCGACCAACAGCGGGGGCTCGGTGGACGGCGCCGCGAGCAGCGTGCGCAGCTCGTTGCAGACCGCCTGGGCGGCCTTGGCGGCGTCCTGGTCCAGCGAGCCGAGCAGGGGCTCGTGGACGAAGAGCACGTCCGCGTCCGAGCCGTAGCCCAGTTCGTGGCCGCCGAACCGGCCCATCGCGATGACGGCGATCCGGGTGGGCAGGTCCCCGTGCTCGGCCTCCCAGCCGGCGACGCAGGCCCGCAGCGCGCCCTGCAGGGTGGCGGCGTTGAGGGCGGTGAGCGCCTCGCCCGCGGTGTCCAGGGCCTCGGCGGGGTCGTCGCCGAGGCGGCCGAGGACGTCCGCGGCGGCCGTGCGGAACAGCTCGCGGCGGCGCACCGAACGGGCGGCGGCGACGGCCGCGGCGGTGCTCCCGGCGCGGCCGACGGCGGCCAGTATCTCCTGCTCCAGGGCGGCCCGGCGGCGCGGTTCCAGGCCCTGCGGGTCGCCCAGCATGGCCACCGCCTCGGGTGCGCGCAGTAGCAGGTCGGGGGCGAGCCGCCCGGCCGACAGCACCCGGGCCAGGTGCTCGGCGGCGGCGCTCTCGTCGCGCAGCAGGCGCAGGTACCAGGGGGTGCGCCCGAGCGCGTCGGAGACCTGGCGGAAGTTGAGCAGTCCGGCGTCCGGGTCGGCCGAGTCGGCGAACCAGCCGAGCATCACCGGCAGCAGCGTGCGCTGGATCGCCGCCTTGCGGCTGACCCCGGAGGCGAGTGCGGTGAGGTGGCGCAGCGCGGCGGCCGGGTCGGCGTAGCCGAGCGCCTCCAGCCGGGCCCGGGCCGCGTCCGGGGTCAACCCGGCCGCGCCGGGCGGCAGTTCGGCGACGGCGTCGAGCAGCGGGCGGTAGAACAGCTTCTCGTGCAGCCGCCGGACCTCGACGGCGTGCCGCTTCCACTCGCGCTGCAGCGCGGCGACCGGGTCGGTGCGGGTGTCGCCGTTGATCAGCCCGGCGAGGGAGCGGGCCAGCCGGCGCTGGTCCTCCTCGCCGGTCGGCATGAGGTGGGTGCGGCGCAGCCGGTGCAGCTGGATGCGGTGCTCCAGCGAGCGCAGGAAGCGGTAGGCGGTGTCCAGCGAGGCGGCGTCGGCCCGGCCGACGTACCCGCCGCGGGAGAGCGCGGCCAGCGCCTCCAGGGTGTTGCCGCTGCGCAGCGCCGGATCGGTGCGGCCGTGCACGAGCTGGAGCAGCTGGACGGAGAACTCGATGTCGCGCAGCCCGCCGGGGCCGAGCTTGAGCTGGCGGTCGACCTCGGTCACGGGGATGGAGTCGATCACCCGGCGGCGCATCTGCTGCACGTCGGCGACGAAGTTCTCCCGGGTGGCGGCCTGCCACACCATCGGGGCCAGCGCGTCCACGTACGCGGCGCCGAGCTCGGTGTCGCCGGCCACCGGGCGGGCCTTGAGCAGCGCCTGGAACTCCCAGGTCTTGGCCCAGCGCTGGTAGTACGCGACGTGGCTGGCCAGGGTGCGCACCAGCGGGCCGTTGCGGCCCTCGGGGCGGAGGTTGGCGTCCACCGGCCAGATGGTGCCCTCGCCGGTGGTGTCCGAGCAGAGCCGGGTGAGCGCGGCGGCCAGCCGGGTGGCGGCCTTGACGGCCTCGTGCTCGTCGACGGCCCCTTGCCCGTCGACGCGGTCGGGCGGTTCGGCCACGAAGATGACGTCCACGTCGGAGACGTAGTTGAGCTCGCGCCCGCCGCACTTGCCCATGCCGATGACGGCGAGCCGGCAGGCCGCGGCGGCCTGCGGGTCCTGCTCGGCGGCGAGGTCGAGGGCGGTCTGCAGGGTGGCGCCGGCGAGGTCGGCGAGTTCGGCGGCGGTCTGCGCGAGGTCGGTGGTGCCGGAGAGGTCGCGGGCGGCGATCGCGAGCAGGCAGCGGCGGTAGGCGACGCGCAGCGCGTCGGCCGGGCTGCGGGCCGCGCCCGTCCGGACGCCCTCGGCGAGGGCCCGCCGGAAGTCCTCCGGGCCGGGGTGCATGTCCCGCAGCTCGAAGGTGACCAGGGCGTGCCAGTCGTGCGGGTGCCGGGCGAGGTGGTCGCCGAGCGCGGTGGAGGCGCCGAGGACGCCGAGCAGGCGGTCGCGCAGCGGCTTGGAGGTGGTGAGGGTGTCGCGCAGGGTGTGCCGGTCGGCCTCGTCGGCGGCCTCCAGCAGCCGGGCGAGGCCCAGCAGGGCGAGGTCGGGGTCGGCGGTGGTCCCGAGCGCGTCCAGCAGGACGGGGTCGTCGGCCAGGCCCTCCAGGCCCGGCCCCGCCAGCAGCCGGACCGCCCGCGCGGGATCGGTGAATCCGCGCCGCACCAGCCGGATCTCCGGCCGGCTGACCCGGCTCCCGGCTCGCTGTCCCTCCTCCGCCATCGCCATCGCCATGCCCTCCCGGCCCGCCCGGTCGCCCGCGCGGGTGCGCGGTCCCTGGACCTACCTTCCCAGGAGCCGGACCACCCGCGCCACGGGGGCCGTGGCGCGGGTGGGGTCAGGGTGTCAGGCTTGCTCCTGCGTCCGGTTCACCAGGTACCAGAGCACGGCCGCCAGCAGGACCGAACCGCTCGCGGCCGTGCCGGTCAGGACCAGGGAGTCGCGGTTCAGCAGGGTGCCGGAAGCCGTGCCGAGAAGGCCCGCGCCGACACCCGCGAGGGTGAGGCCGAGCCGTCTGCGCTCCGACATCCGGGTGATGACGACCCGCCGCCCCTGGCGACCGGTCCAGGAGGTCAGGTGCCGGCCCAGCACCCATTCCCGGAACATCACCCAAAGGGAAACCACGGTTCCCATGGTGCCCACCACGAGATATGCCGGATAGCAGGTGAGCGTCCGCCGGACGCCGATCTGCAGGGCGGCCGTCCCGAAGGTCAGGGCGACCATCATCAGGAACCAGACGCCCATCCAGCGGAAAGCGTCGAAATGGGTGAACCTGGTGGCCAGCTGGTAGAGCAGCGAAAGGTATCCAATGGCCATCAGGGCACTGTCCACGAGCATGGCACCGAATACCCGAGCGAATCCCCAGCTGCGGAGGAAAAGCCCGCGGTGCTTGTACAGCGCCTGCGCCCAGCCGGCCGCCCAGCGGTGGCTCTGCGCCCAGTAGACGGACCAGCTGCCCGGGTCGCGCACGCACACGTAGGCGCCCGCCACGAAGCCCGCCTTGCGCCCCGCCCGGTTCATCTTGAGCGCGAGTTCGACGTCCTCGCAGAGGCTGTCGGTGGACCAGCCGCCGACCGCCCGGACCGCCTCCGTGCGGTACACGCCCGCACAGCCGGACAGTACGGCGACCCAGCCGTGCCAGGACTCCACCGTCCGGGACATCCGGTGCGCCGCCGCCCACTCGATCATGCGGGAGCGCTGGAACACGCCCTTCACGCTGTGCGGCGTGACGGACATGCAGACGCCGCCGTAGTCCTTGGCGTTCATCCGCTCCAGGCACGTCTCCAGCGCCCGGTCGGAGGCGAAGTAGCCGTCCCCGTCGAGCAGGGCCACGAACTCGGTGGTCACCTGCGCGAGCGCGAGGTTGAGCGCCTCCGGCTTGCTCCCCCGGTCGACCTCCAGCACCTCGGCACCGCACCGCCCGGCGATCGCCGCCGTGTCGTCGGTGCAGGCGTCCGCGATGACCAGCACGGTGCGCGGCACCACCGTCTGGGCGAAGGCGGACTTCACCGCGTCAGCGATGAAGTCCGCCTCGTTGTGTGCCGGGATCAGCACGGTCAGCGACTCGGTCACCGCCGGGCGAACCACTTCACGGCCGCACCGATCGCGGCGGCGGCACCGCCGGTCGCCAGCAATGCCAGCGAGGCGACACCGGTATGAGCGAGTCCGTACATAGATATTCCTCACTGCTGGTCCGAACCCTTGCGGTGAATTCACTCGCGAATTCAGAGGGAATTAACGAGCATTGGGCCACCGTCATAAAACCCGCATGATTTCTACCACGGCCCGGGCCGGTCCACAGCATTAACACACCAATCCGCGACGGGCGAACCGGGGCGGGAACGAGGAATTCATCCGGACGGCTCCACCCACTGCGCGGGCCGATCGTCCGACGGCGATCCTGACGCCATGGATCTTCGAATACTGATGGCGATGGCGGTGACGGTCGTCGCGACATGCACGGCCACCCCGTCGTCGGCCGCCCCCCTCTCCCGGCCGGTACGGGACACCACGGTGCTGCTGGAACGGTTCGACACCCTCGACGTCGGACCGGGTCGGTCCTGGGGCTGGAAGACCGCCGCGTATGCCAACTGCACCGACAATCCGAACAGTTGGAAACAGGATCGGCTGACCACCGACGCGCTGAGCACCGCCTCCGGGCACCTGACCATCACCGCCACCCACCCGGAGGACGGCTCCTGGAACACCGGCCTGCTGACCACCGGCGACTCCTGCGACTCCGGCGGCAGCGGGTTCCGGCTCCGCACCGGCGACCTCGTGACGGTCCACGTCCGGCTGCCCGCCGCGGACACCGGTGCCTGGCCCTGCCTGTGGACCTGGCAGGACGGCGGCCACGAGCTCGACCTGTTCGAGTGGTACGCGGACCACCCGGACCGGATCGAGTTCGTCAACCACCTGCGCCCGAGCAGCACCGTCTACTCCGGCCCGGACATCGGCCCCGAACGCTGGGTGTACGTGGCGGTCAGGCTCGGCGCCGACACGGACACCTGGTACGTCGGGCCCTCCCAGGACCGGCTCACCGCGGTCTGGTCCGACGGGACGGGCGTCGGACCGGACTTCGCCGCCTACCTGATCCTCAACCTCTCGATCGGCGACGGGACCTTCCACGCCCCGCCGTCCCGCACCGACCCGGTCACCATGGAGACCGACCTGATGAAGGTCGACCGTCCCCGGAAGGGACGCTGACCGCGTGGTCCGGGCGGGGTGCCGCTCAGCGCAGCTCCGCCGGCAGCACCCGCCCGGGTGTCATCGCCTCCTCCCGGACCAGGCTCCCCCAGACCACCAGACGGTAGAGCGAGGTGTAGGCCGGCGTGCACGTCGTCAGCGTGATGTAGCGCCCCGGCGAGGTGTAGGGCGAGCCGACGGGCACCGGCGCGATCACGCCCACGTCGTCCGGGGAGGTCTCCGGCAGGACGCCGTCGACCCGGTAGACGTACCAGCGGGTCCTGGTCTCGACGACCACGGCGTCGCCCGGACCCACCCGGTCCAGGTCGTGGAACTTGGCCCCGTGGCCGTCCCGGTGCGCCGCCAGGGCGAAGTTCCCCTCGCCCTCCCACGGCGGTACCGAACGGTGCGGCACGGTGTACGCGCCGGCCACGCCCTCCGCCAGCGTCTCGTCGTCCGTGCCGAGCCTGATCAGCACCTGGTAGTCCCGGCCGAGGGCCGGCACGTGCAGGAACCCGAGATCGCCGTGGTCCGGCGCCGGCTCGGACCCGGGCGCCGGCGTGGCGGGCGGGGCCGCGGCGACCGCCCAGTCGCCGCGCAGCCGGGCCGCGGCGCCGTCCGCCTCCCGGTTCGCCACCAGGTCGGTCCACCAGACCGAGTACGCCGCGAACAGCACCACCACCACGCCCAGGGTCAGCAGCAGGTCGCCCAGCCCTCGTACCCCCGCCCGCACCACCGCACCGACGTTCCGCCGCTCCGCCACCCCGGCCCTCCTTCACGCCGTCGGCCCGACCATCGCCGTCACTCCAGCGGCCCCGCCCGGCCACCGCAAGCCGACACACGCCCGCGCGGCGGGACCGCCCCGGATGCAGTAACCCGCCGCGCCGGAACATGCGAAGGCCCGCCCGGCAGTGGGTCGCCGGGCGGGCCTGGGAGCCGGTTCAGAGCACCTGGAGGTTCTTGCGCAGCTCGAAGGGGGTGACCTCGGAGCGGTACTCCTCCCACTCCTGGCGCTTGTTCCTGAGGAACTGATGCCGCCCCAGGACGGGATCAACCAACGGCCGACAACCGGCCGTGGAGCGGTCGTTGGTTGGTGTTGCTGGTCGCCTCTGGCCACCCCCGGACGGCCCACAGACGGCCCGAGCAGGCCGGCGCGCCAAGCCCCCCGGCCCCACCCGACTGCCTACAGGAAGCCAACCGTCCTGACACCAAAAAGGCCACCGTGGAGAGTGCATAGACTGGCGCGCACCAGTCGCGAAGGGCGGGAGAGTGCGAAAGGGCATGGGCAAGAAGACAGAGCACGTGGAGCAGGCCATCCGCAGGTTGATCGACTCCGGCAAGCTCGCCATCGGCGCCAAGCTGCCATCCGAGCGCACTCTGTCGGCCGACCTCGACGCCGGCCGGACAACGGTCCGCCTGGTCTTGTCGAAGCTCGCTGCCGAAGGCCTGGTAGTCGCCCAGCATGGAAGCGGCTACTTCGTGAACGCCCGCAGCCCAGAGGGGCAGCCGGCGGCGGGGGCACCACGACAGGAGCTGGAGCCGTGGCGCATCCACGGTGAGCGCTTGGTCTACGACAACGAATGGGTAAAGCTCGCGCTCGTTGACGTCGAGCCCCCTGGTGTGGAGCGCTTCGAGCATCACGTGGTGCGGCTTCAGCACGTTGCCATTACAGCCGTCGTGGACGACCATGACCGTGTCCTGATGCTCTGGCGATACCGATTCGTCCCCGGACGGTTCGGTTGGGAGCTGCCCGGTGGCATCGTAGACATTGGCGAGGATGCCAGCGCAGCCGCCGCGCGGGAGGTCGAGGAGGAGACGGGCTGGCGTCCCGGCTCCATAGAGCACGTGGTCACCTACCAGCCCATGGTGGGCATGGTGGACTCTCCCCATGAGATCTTCGTGGCCAGGGACGCCACCAAAGTCGGAGAGCCGACCGACGCCGAGGAGGCCGGGCGGATCGAGTGGATCCCCCTCGCCGATGTCCCCGGTCTGATCGCCGGGGACGAGCTGCTCGGGTCGGGGACGCTCGTCGCCCTGCTCCATCTGCTGGCCAACCGCCCGCAGCGGCCTACAGGCGCCCGGTAAGCCCCTCAATCCGCCTCCTGTGCCGGACCGACCCCGTTCGGTTCGCCAGGAGGCGGGCCTGTTGCAGGTGCTCTCGCGCCTGTCCGTACTCCCCACGCACCAGGTGGGCCTGCGCCAAGTCGCACCTAAGCCCCGCGGTCGCTCGCAGGAACGCCGGGTCCACCCGCTCAAGGGCCACGTACAGCTCCGCCAGGGCAGCATCCTCCCCCAGGATGGCGAGGGCGTTCCCGCGCCATCGAGCCAGGTGACTGGCATTCAGGAAGATGCTCAGCATGTCCGGGTCGCGCGCTTCATCCCCGGCCGGTAGAGCTGCCGCGGCTTGATCGAGCGCCTTCCGACAGTCGTCCGCGAGGCCTGCCTTTGCGCACAGCTCCGCCTCTGCCGCGAAGAGCCAGGCGGCGAGCCGCGGGGACACCTTGGTCCCGCCCGTACGCTGAGCGTCGCGCACCAGGTCCACGGCCATCTCAGCGCGGCCCGCATCGGCCAGGACGTAGGCCTGCTCCGCCATGGCGTGGGCAAGGTACATCGGCTGCTCGGCCTCGGCCGCCGCCCTCTTGCCCAACTCATAGTGCCTCCAGGCGCGTTCCACCGCACCCGCGTCGAGCGCTTGCCACGCCGCGAGGGTGGCAGCTCCGGCCAGGGCTGTTGCCACAGGCCTCCTGGCATCCGGAAGAACAGCGAAGGTTAGAGCGTCTTCCAGAGCGTCAAGGTGCGCACGCATCTGGTCGACCAGCGCCGCCGCGCCCATCTGCCGATCGACGCTCCGAAGTAGCTCCGTCTGGTTCAGCAGGGCATCCACCATGCCCAAGCTCAGGTTCCTGGCCGAGTCGATGCGGTTGATCAGCTCGTCGTAGCCGTCGGCGGTTGGCATGGGCAAGGACGGAGCCCCAAACAGCTCGTCATCGGTCTTCCCGAACAAGGCCCGCAGGACCGTCGCATACGTGCCAGAAACAGCCCGGCGACCGTTCTCCCACTCGGAGATGTAGACCTTCAAGCTCGCCGGCGACGCCACGTCCAGCAGTCGCTGTTCGGCGTACCGGATGATCTCGCGGACCAGTCGATCCTGGGACCAGCCGCGATCCTTGCGAGCCTGCCGAAGCCGCTCCGCCATGCGCCCACCTCCGCCGTCACGATGCCGTGAGTCCACAGGATGCCGCACCAGTGGGACCTGTCATGGGGGGTTAACAAAACTGGGTTAACCCCTGCTGGCTACCGGGTTGTTGGCGCACACAGTTCCATAGAGATGCGGCCGAACAGACAGGCCGTCAGGGGATCGCTTGACACTGGTGCGCACCAGTTGCAGACTACTGGTGCGCACCAGTTAGCCGAGAGGCTCGCTGAACGAGTGCTGCTTGCTCTCGCGACTCCCTTTGCCCGGTCTGGGCCGCCCCGCGACACGCACTGCCATTAGGAGGCTTCGCCATGCCTGCTACCCCCCGCACCGCTGCTGTCCCGACCGTCACCGGTCGTTCCTACGCTCACCGCGTGGCGTCGCTGACCAGCCGTTCCTGCCGGATGTCGGCGGGTGCGTGGGTGGCCGAGGCCGAGGGCGACGAGCGCCGGCGTCGTGCGGCGGCGTGTCGCCTCGGTCGGCTGACCGGGAAGCGGGCGCCGCGGTGGAGCGGCGAGATCGGCAAGCAGGAGTGGCTGGCGGTCCTCGCGGCCGGCGCTGCGGTCCTGTCCGAGACCGGAACCACGCCCCGGGTCGCCGTCGAGCAGGAAGCCGCCAAGTGCACCAAGTGCGGTACACGGCTGAACCGGGCGAACCGCGGCACCGAGTGCAACCCGTGCCAGGCCGCCGCCGAGCAGGAACAGGAGCAGGCGCCCGTCAAGAAGCCCGGCAAGCCCGAGCTCAACCGGGAGCACCTGGCCGCCGCGGCGAGGGGGTTCACCCAGGCCACCCGGACCAAGCGGGCCGGCGTGGTCGACCGGACCCGTAACGGCCGTGTCGAGGCCCTGGTCAACGAGCTGCTGGCCGCCCGTCCGGCGGGCGGGCTGGACCTGGTCGGCGAGGACGAGCGCGCGCTGGTCGAGGCGTGGAGTCCCTGGCGGAACGGCCCGCGCTGGAGCGGGACCCGTCGGGCCTTGTCCGGCCCCCGTCGCGGCGGCGACCAGTCGCTCGCGCAGCACTAACCCGCAGCTCACCCCATCTGTCGCCCTGTGCGGTGGACGGCTCCCTTGTCCTTGCCGGGAGAGGAGCCGTCCCCGCCGGGCCCACCCATCAACCAGGAAGAGGCAGACCCGTGAGGAAGATGATTGCAGGCCAGACGGTCCTGGACGAGGACGAGTTCGCCGAGCTTGCGCTCGGGCTCGTCGTGGACTCGGAGTTCACCCGGCTGTTCACCGGGGTGCCCGGTGAGAGCGCGGCCGAGTACGAGGCCCGGATGGACGCCGCGGCCGACATCGTGGCGGACCTGCGCCGGGAGGACCCGGTGCTGGCCGCCTATGCCGAGCGGCTGCTGAGCATGGCGCCGGTGCCGCTGCGGCGCCCGGCGGTCATCCGTCGCACGGCGAGCGTCGAGCGGGTGGCCGCGTGACGACCATGGCCGCACCTGCGGCCGTTTCAGCCCCGACCGCCACCGCTTCAACGACGCGGCCCGCCGCTTCAACCACGAAGACGACGACCCCGGGCAGGCTGATGCTCGGGCTGACGATCCTGGCCGCGGTCGGCGGTGTGGCGCTCGCCGGCATCGGCTTCAGCGGCTCCTATGCCGCGCTTCGGGACCTCGGTTTCAGGCACGGCTTCGGGCCTTTCAGCTACGCGTTCCCGGTCGGTGTGGACGCCGGGATCGTAGCCCTGCTGGCGATGGACCTGCACCTGATCCGCAAGGGCACCCCGTGGCCGATGCTGCGGCTGCTGGCCCACGGTTTCACCGCCGCGACGATCTATTTCAACGCCGCGTCGGCCGGGCCGCTGCTGGCCGATCCGACCGGCACGGCGATGCACGCCGTCATCCCGGTCATGTTCGTGGCGGTGGTCGAGGCCGGGCGGCGCCTGGTCATCCGGATCACCCGGATCGAGGCCGGCCACCAGCGCGACGGGGTGCCGCTGCACCGCTGGATCCTCGCCCCGTGGCCGTCCTTCAAGATGTACCGGCGGATGCGCCTGAACGGCATCGCCTCCTACGACCGGGCGGTCGAGCTGGAGCGCGAGCGTCTGGTCTACCGGGTGATGCTGGAGCGCGACCACGGCAAGAACCCGGAGAAGATCCCCTCTGACCTGCTGCTTCCTCTCACCATGGAGCGGTTCGGGCTGAGCGTGGACGAGGCCCTGGCCCTGCCGATGGAGGTCGACGAGCGGGCCCGGCTGCGGGCCGAGCGCGGGGCCGCGTTCGAGGCCGAGGCCACCGTCCGGGCCGAGGCCCGCGCCGCCGAGGTCCGGATCTCCAGCCTGCGTACGGCCGGCCGGGTGGAGGCCGCCGGGTACGAGGTCGGTGCCGAGACGGCCACCGCCAAGGCCCACGCCCACGCCCGGACCGTCGCCGCCGGCCGCGAGGCCGAGGCCGCCGAACGGCTCGACCAAGCCGAGGAGGAGCTGAAGGCCGCGGCGGCCGAGCAGGAGGCCGCCGACGCCCGTCTGCGCGCCGCTGAAACCGGCGAGGCCGCCGCTGAAAAGGAGCGCGTCGCCGCTGAAACGCGACTGCGCACCGCTGAAACGGAGAGCCTGGCCGCAGCCAAGGAGAACGCCGCCATGGCCGAGCAGGAGGCCGCCCAGGGCGCCCGTCTGCGCGCCGCTGAAACGGCCAGGCGCGCGGCTGAAACGGAGGAGGCCGTCGCTGAAACGGCCAGGCGCAAGGCTGAAGCGGAGCGTGACACCGCCGCCGCCAGGCTCGCCCAGGCCGACACCGAAGACGCCATCGAGGCGACCCGTCTGCGTGCCGCTGAAGCCCGTGCCCGCGCCGCTGAAACGGAGCTGCGCGCGGTTGAAGCGGAGGACGCGGCGAAGCTGACCCCCGCCGCCCGTGCCGCCCGGCGCGTCGCCCGGATGATCCTCGCCGCCGGCGGCAATCCCGAGGCCGTCACCCTCCAGGCCATCGCCGAGGCCCTCGACGTCTCCCTCGCCACCGCGTCCGGACGACGCGCCGAGGCCGCCGAGCTGATCGCCTCCGGCTACCCCCAGGCCCGCACCACCTGACCTGCCCGAACTCCCCGCCCCGCTGATCGCGAAGGGATGTCCCGTCATGGCCCTGTCCGACATCAACGTCGTCTCGTTCGGCTACCTCCACGGCCCCGCCCCGGAGTTCGCCCACATCACCGTCGACCTGCGGCGCCACTTCCGCGACCCGCACATCGACACGTCCCTGCGCTACCAGAGCGCCGAGGACCTGCCGGTCCGCGCGGCCGTCCTGGCCACGCCCGGCATCCAGGAGCTCATCGCCGCCACCGCCGCCCTGGCGGAGGCGTACGACGCCGGTCCCGTCGAGGCGCCGCTGACCATCGCGGTCGGCTGCAAGGGCGGTCGGCACCGCGCCGCCACCGTCGCCCGCGTCCTCGCCCGGCGCCTCGGCAAGACCGGCGTGACCGTCCGCCTCACCCACCGCGACCTCGACAAGCCCGTCGTCGAACGCTGACCGGGCTGACGACACCGACACGAACCAGGAGGACACCCCATGACCAACGGGAGCAGGTGGACGTCGGACCACCTGACGGCGCCGGGCGGGACCGCCATCTACGCCGCCCAGCAGCGCGAGCGGCTGCGGCAGATGGCCGACCAGGTCCAGGCCCTGCTGCGCGAGTACCGGGCCGACCTGGAGGCGGTGCGCCTGGACGGCGACCGGCCCGGTCAGGCCCGGGTGCGCGCCTACCTCGCGACCCGGCCCCTGGCCAAGCTGGAGAGCAGCCTGCGGGACGCGGTGAACGCCGCCGGGCGCCTGGACGCGGAATTCAACCGCCGCTACGTCGAGCTGCCGAAGAAGCGGGCGGCCCGCGCCGCCGAAAAGGCCCTGGAGAAGTCCCGCAAGGCGGGGATCCAGGCCGCGCAGAACGCTCGCGCGGTGAACTCGGCGGCGAACCTGCACGGCGTTTCCTCGGCCCTTTCCGAGAAAACGGACGGGAACACGGCCGGGAATCCGCCGGCGTTCCTCGACTTCCTGAAGGAGAGCGCCTGATGCCGCTCTCCCCCGGGCAGGTCGCCTACTGGCAGAAACGCCTGGCGGCGACAGGAACGAACGCGGACCGGGCCCGCGCGCTGTGGGACCTGGCCCGGACGCTGGCCGGCGGGGACGAGGAGGTGTGGGCGGACCTGGTGCGGATGCTCAGCGCCTGGACCCAGCAGCACGCCGCCACCTGAGCCCGCGCCCTCCTGGTGACGCTTCGCGCTCATCATCACCACCCCGCTCCGTGCATCCGGGGGTCCCACCCACGCGTATACGCGTACGCGTGAGGGACCCCCGGGGCGCGCACGGAGCGTGACACCCTCGATTGGAGGCCCGATGGCCGACGACGACGCCGGGGGGACCGTGCTCGGGTTCCCCCGGCTGACCGTCCCCGGGGTCGTGAGCGAGGACCGCCCGCCCGACGGCATCCCGACCCTGGGACCGCTGGACACCGACCTCGCCCCGCCCGCGTCCCTGCTCGTCCCCCGCAACCCCGACCTCTCCCCGGAATCCGGATCCGCCGAATCGGGCGCCCCGGCCGTCGAGGACGACAATTCCTCGACCAGTGTGGCCACGATGTCGGTGGTCATGATGGCCGGCATCACCGTGGCCGCTCTGCGTGGCGCCGCGCATTTCGTCGGCTACCTGAATTCCCGTGCCGAACACCGGAAAGCAGTGGAGAGGCAGCAGAAAACCCCTATCGCCCAAGGGAATCCACAACCTGTGGATTTCCGAAGCGGCGGCCATGGCCCTGCCGGCCGGGGGCGGGTGCAGTCCGGTCCGGAGTTCGGCCGGAGCACCCGCCACCCGGCGGCTCCCATCCCGTCCCGGGCGGGCTCGCAGGTGCCGGCGACGTTCCGCCAGAGCCCCACGGCCCCGCCCGGCCGACAGGACGGCAGGACGCCCGACAGGCCCCGCCACAGCCGCCCTGACGTCCGATCAGACGGTGGTGGCAGTCCGGGGCCGGACCGGGTGCGCGAGGCCCGCAGAAGGGCCCTGGAGGCCTCCGGTATGACCGGGCGGCCCGAACGCCCCTCCGGGAGTGGCCGGTTGCGGCCGCACGGCGGTACGGAGTCGCCCGGTCATACCGGCCGGGAGCGGGGCGCCGGGCGGGGCCCGCGGCAGCCGTCCGCGCCGGACACGCTCCGCGGGGCGGCCCGCCGCCGGATCGCCGACCGCATCACCAACGGCCCCCGGAACCCCTCTGCGAAGCCGGAGCGGTCCCCGTCCGGTCCGGACACGATCCGGGGAGCGGCCCGCCAGCGGGTGGCCGACCGGATCACCTCCGGCTCGTGGAAGCCGACCGGCGACCCTATGAAGGCCTCCGGGGCGGGAACTGCACCAGCGACCATCCGCGGTGCCCTGCGGGCCCGCATCGCCGACCGGATCCGCAACGGCCGCAAACCCAAGACCGACACCGCCAAGGACGCAACGGCCGAGCAGCAGCAGGACCAGGCCGGGCAGGCCGCGGCGCCCGGAACGGACCTCGCCGTCCCAACGGACGCCACGACCGGCCAGACGCCCAACGCCGAACCGGCGCCCGACGGCGCCGAGAGCCGCAAGACCCGCAAGCGCCGGACGGCCACCGCCTCGAAAAGGGGTCGGACGCGGCGCCGTTCCCGTCCCGGCCGGGGACAGGCGAGCCGCGAGCGCCGCCGGTCGTGGCGGGAGCGGGCACGCGACCGGGCCGGCCGGGCGAAGGACAGCCGCGCCGGCGCCGCGCAGGAGAAGGCGGAGGAAGCCCGGCCGGGGCAGGGCGACGAGGCGTTCGACTCCGGCTACCGGTTCTGGCACGAGTACAAGGCGTTCGACTGGTCCGGCTTCTACGCCTGGTTCGAGGGGCAGCACGAGCACCGGCGCTCGCCCCGGCCGCCCGAGGACTTCGGGCCGCCGCCCGGCTGGGCCCGGGACGAGACCGTCACCGTGCACCGGACCGACCGGCCCGACCCGGACGCGCCCGCGGTCCCGGCCATCGGCCGCGGCCAGGCCGCCCTGCCCCACGCCCCCTACCGCTCGGGCCACACCCGGCCCGGCACCACCGCACCCCCGCCCACAACACCCGCTGGAGGACCACCCGTGAGAATCCCCGCGCCGCGCACCGTGCGCGGCACGCAGTACGCCGACTCGGACCTGACGATCTACGACGTCATCGAGGCGGACGCCGACATGGGCGAGGAGATCGCCCAGGGCGCCGAGGAGGCCAGGCAGACCGCCGAGGGCTGCGACCTGCTGATCGGCCGCCTGGAAGCCCTGCACGCCAAGGTGATCGAGCTGAAGGTGCCCGGCGTCCTGGAGCGCATGGTCGTCTCCCTGATCGACAAGACCGGGCAGGTCAAGGCCCGCGCCGAGGCGATCGCCGCCGCCATCCCGGCCGCCGCCGAGGCCGTCACCACCGCCGGCGACCACGCCGCCGACCGCCACAAGGCCCTGGCCGACGCGGTGCGCGACGCCGGGCACACCGCCCCCGCCGAGCGCGACTACCACAACGAGTAGAAGGCAGGCCGCCCATGTCCGACACCACCCACCAGCCGCTCACCAGCCGACAGCCGCTCACCGCGAGCGCCGAGCCGACCCACGGCGGCGGCCTCGCGGACCGTACGGGGGCGGTCATCGCCGCCACCGGCGAGGTCATCACCGAGGGCGTGCGCTATGGCATCGTCATCGCCCAGCTCACCGCCGCCGGGCTGAAGCTCGCCCTGCTGTCCGACCGCGTCACCGGCACCTACGACTACGTCGAGAAGTGCGCGCGCTCGGTCGACCGCCTCGCCGACCAGGCCGAGGCCCTGGCCGTCGACCGCGACACCATCGGCGAGCACCGCGACGCCGCCGTCGTCATGCGCTCCGTGCTCGCCGAGGCCGAGGCCATGGCCGCCGAACTCGCCGACCTGTCCACGTCGTTCCAGGTCGCCGCCGCCGCCCACGAGGCCGACTACGGCCCGGTCGCCGACGCCGCCAACGCCATGCCGGTCGAGATGGCCGACCGGCAGTTCTACAGCAACCGCTGACCCGAACGGGGCGGCGGTGCCGCCCTGTTGGCCGCACCGCCGCCCCTTCGCCCCCAGCTGACCTGCCGGTATGCGAAGGAGAGCCCCTGATGATGTCCCTCGGTCCGATGCGCGGGCGGATCGCCGTCGCCCGCGACCGACTCGGCCGCGCCGCGACCCTCGCCGGCGCCGGCGGCCTCGCGGCCGGTGCGTTCACCGCCGACCTGAACCTCGCCACGCTCGGCGGCGCCGGCGCCGCGATCCTCTACGGCCTGCTCTGGTCCGCGACGCTCCCCGCCGATCCGGTGCGCGACACCGCCACCGCCCTCTACCTCACCCCTTCCGCCACGATGGCCGCACTGTTCGTCACCGAGCGCCTGGTGCCCGGCGTCCACTGGTGGGAGTTCGCCGTCGACGCCGCGTGGGCCGCGGGCGTGTGGTTCGTGCGCCCGGCCCGCATGGCCCGTGTCCTGACCGGCCGCGAACCCTCCCTCACCCCCGACGCCGTCGAACAGGCCCGCCAGGAGGCCCCGACCGGCCTGGACCCGGTAGGAGATCGGCACCCGCTCGCCGTGTGGTGGTCCGAGCACGCCGCCGACGACGGCGGCGTCGCCCCCGGCACCGTCCTGGAGCACATCGAGCAAACCGGCCCCCGGTCCATGACCGCGGTCATCCGCTCGACCCGCCCCGGCACCCCGGTGCCGACGATCTCCCTGACCGCCCTGTCCGCGCTGCTGGACTGGGACGAGGAGGAGATCACCGTCGCCAAGATGTCCGGCCGCGGCGCCGGCGTGCGGCGCCTGACCGTCGGCCGCGCTCCGCAGCAAGCCGCCGACCTGTACGCGCACTGGGCCAAGAACATCGCCCCCAAGGGCATGCCCGGCACCACGATCACCGACATCCGCGTGGTCGACGTCGAGACCGGGCGGGAGGTCGAGGCGTGAACCGGATCTACGAACTCACCGTCGAGGCGCCGCCTGGCGACATCATCACCTACGACCCCGTCCGCCTCGCCGACGCCATGCGCATCGACGACCCCTCCCGCCTGGCGATCGAGGCCATGGGCAGCAGGGCCCTGGTCACCGTCTACCCCAGCGACCCGCTCGCCGACGTCCGGCTGCCCGACCCCGAGCTGCTGGCCATGGACGAACAGGGCCGGATCTGGATCGGCCGCTACCACAACGGCCGCAAGGTCTACGTCCAGCTCTACGACCCGGCGTCCGGGTCCGCGCAGCGCCTGCTGGTGTTCGGCACCACCGGCGCCGGGAAGTCCACGCTCGCCCAGATCATCCTGGCCGCGATGAAGCGCTCCGGGATCGCCACGTTCTACGGCGACCTGAAAGAGGGCCAGTCCGCCCCCGAGGCGCGGGGCAACGTGGACTGGTCGGTGTACTCGCAGGAGGGCGTCATGGCCCAACTGCACACCGCCTGGTGCGTCATGAAGGACCGCGCGGCCCGGTACGCGGCGGCCGGCCGCTCCAAGTTCCTGCGCGACCGCCCCGACCCGCTGCTCTACACGGTCATCGACGAGGCCAACCGCCTCCTTGAGAAGGGCGCCCCCTACCGGGACGAAGCCACCTTCTACATCAAGGACATCGGTCGCACCGGCCGCTCCCTCGGCGTCGGCATCGCCCTGCTCGCCCAAGCCGGCCACCTCGACGAACTCGGCGGCTCCGACACCATGCGCGCCATGCTCAAGGAGGGCGAGGTCCTGCTCCTCCGGTGGACGTCCAGCATGATGCAGCAACTCGTCGCCGACGGCCTGCTGCCCCCGGGGCAGAAACTCGCCCCGATCCCCAAGCGCGCCGGGGCCACCCGCCTCATCTCCCAGTTCGAGACCGAGGCCGACGACGACCGCCCCGGCACCCAGGGCACCGGCTACCGCATCTCCGGCCCCTACCCCGGCGCCAAGATGCGCGCCTTCAACGTCGGCACCCCGGTACCGACCGAGGGCCTGGACCCCGAGATCCTCACCCTCTACGGCGACGGCCCGCCCGCCGCCCTGGAGAAGGCCGCCTGGCCCGTCGCCGGGCGAGCGTACGTCGACAAGCTCGACAGCGACGCCGCCTACGCCGCCGCCTTCACGCCAAAGGACGGCGAGGAGGGCCGCGGAGGCGACCGGGCCCGCGGCCGGACCAGCCCCGCCCCCGCGGGCGGGACGCCGCAGCACTCCCCGCAGCGGACGATCGCCGACCGGGTCATGGCCGTGCTGGAGACGGTCGACGGCCCCATGGACGCCCACGCCCTGCTGGAGGCCGTCAACGCCGACGGCGGACGCCCCGTGAAGCTCGGCAGCATCCGCAACGCCCTCTCCGACCTGCGCTGAACGGGTCCGTCTCCAGAGATTGCCCGCAAAACAGCGTCCGCAGCGTCCTGAGCGTCCGCAACACCACCTGACCTGCGCGGATCTGCGGACGCTGAACCGCGCGCCAGCGTCCGCATACCCGTGAATCAGCGTCCGCACGGGGCACAGCCCCGCCTCACCGGCCCCAAGGAGTACGCCCGTGCTCGTCTCCATCTCGCTGGCCCTCGCCGCCGGCGCCCTCCTCTTCTTCCTCCTGCGCCACGGCTACCTGCGTGTCGGATCCGCCGCGGTCGCGGCCCTCTTCGGCTACGCGCTCGCCTCCACCGGCCTCCACACCGCCATCGATCACCTGCTCGCCGCCATCGCCGGCGCGGCCGGCTCCCTCCACTGACCGGGAAGGAGGACAGCCCCATGGACCGCACTCCCGAGCTCGGCACCTGCGCCCCGGCGGACCCCGGCGTCTACCTGATGCCGCCCGGCTACATCGCCGCGATGGTCGACGGCCGCATCGTCGCCGTCCCCGAACACACCGCCCCCACAGCGCCCGTGCCCCTGCCCCCGGCGGCCGAACCGCCCGCCCCGCGGCCGCCCGCCACCGAGGACGGCCTGTCCCTGGCCGTGCGCCAGTACGTCCTCTACGGCTCGATCGCCACCCTCGCCGCGGGCGGCGCGGTATGGATGATCGGCGCCGGGATCGGAGCCGTCGCCGCCCACGCCGACGGCCTGGTCGCCGCCCTCAAGTGGACCGCGATCGTCATCGCCGCCGTCGTCGCCGGCGTCTTCGCCGTCAAGGCCAAGATCCGCAACGCGAGCGAGGGCGGCACGACGACCGTCGCCCTGATCCACCGCGAGCGCCACACCGTCATCGGCCGCCAGCGCCAGACCGTCATCGGCCGCGGCTCCATCAGCAACCGGTACTGACCACCCGCCCACGAGGAGAGCCCCGTGTCCTACTGCGACGACTGCGCGTCCCCGTACTGCCCCGGCCACCAGTGGTGCGAGGAGTGCGGCGAAGCGTTCTGCGACGACTGCGCCGGTTGCGACTGCCCGGACTCGTACTGCCCCGGCTATATCGCCCACCAGACCGGTGAGTTCTGACCGGCCCGCCCGGCCGCCGTGCCGCCCGGACCGCCACCGCGCCCCGCGGCGGTGGCGGTCCGGGCGGTGCGGGGGACGGACAGTCCGCTCCCGCCGACCCGCTCTGGAGAGCCCGTGACCCTGCCCTGGCACACGTCCCTGACCGCCAGCGTCCACGCCCTCGGGGCCGCCGCCCACGAGGCGCGTCTCGCCGCCCGCGCCGCCCGCACCGCCCTCGACATGTACGACGACGTCGACCGGTTCCGCCTGGTGGACGGCCACGTCACCCGGCCCGGCGCTGTCCACGTCACCGCGACCGTCCGCCCGCAAGCCAACGCGCTCCTCCGCATCACCGACATCCACCGCATCACCGCCGCCATGTTCCAGGCGCTGTACGAGACCACCGCCCGCGCCTATGCCGATGGTGCCGTGTGGGCCATCGGCCAGGTCCTCGACGGCCGGCAGCCGGTCGCCGTCCACGGCTCGCGCACCGACGACGGCCAGTTCGCCGTCACGGAACCCCTGCCGTTCATCGACGCCGGCCTCAACCGGTGGCCCGGCCGGGCCGGGTTCGACGCCGCGCGCGCCGCCATGTGCCTCTGCCTCATGGCCCAGCACACCGCCGAGGAGATCGCCGCGGCGGACGAGGTGACCGAACGCGAGGCAGCCGAGATGTTCGACGCCGGCCGTCAGGCCGAAGGGCTGGCGGACGCCGCCTACACCTTCGGCCACCACGCCGAACAGGCCCTGCGGCACGTGCTGACCGGCGCGCGCCACGCCTCGTAGCGGCCCGGCCAACCACATCCCCGCACGCACGACGCCCCGCGGTAGCCGTCATTTCTTGGCAGAGAGCCGACTGCCGCGGGGCCGTGCGTCCCATGAACCGGAGACGAGGACCAGCATGCCCTGCTTCGACACCCACACGCTCGCCGTGTGCGGCGACGGCCGATCCCACTACGGCGCCTACCTCTCCCGGCACGCCGACCGCTTCCACGACGACGGCGCCCCGCTCACCCCGGCCCACTTCGCCGCCGAGGCCTGGACCGTGGCCACCGCCCCGGTCATGTCCCCCGGCTACGTCCGCCTCCGCCCCGACATCGCCGACGTGCGTCCCGGGTTCGACTACGACGGCGACCTGCTGCTGCGGATCGACGTGCGGCTCCGACACCGCGCGCTGACCGACGGCCCCGGCCCCGGCGGGCGGTTCGCGGACTGGTGGCAGCACCTGCGGCTCGGCGACGACATCGCCGGGCCCCGCCTGATCGAACCCGAGGAGTACGACCGCCCGGCCGTCCTGCTCACCGCCACGCTGGCCGTCCCGGTCGCCGACCACCTCCTGCCCGCCCCCACCACGACCCGCGGGCCCGAGCTCACCGAGCAGGCCCGACAGGCCGTCCACGCCCTCGTCGACGTCCTCAACGCCTGCGCCCCGCCGGTCAACCAGCTCCAGGCCATCGGCGCCCGGCGCGGTGACCGGTGAAGGCCCGACCGGCGGCGACCTGGCTGCCCGCCCGCCCGTGGAACGGCTTCACCCTGCTGGACGCGTTCTGCTGCGCGGGCGGGGCCGGGATGGGCTACTGGCTCGCCGGATTCGACGTCCTCGGCGTGGACATCGAGGACCGGCCCGACTACCCGTTCCGCTTCGTCCGGGGCGAGGCCGTCTCCTTCATCCGAGAGCACGGCCGGCGGTTCGACCTCGTCCACACCTCGCCGCCCTGCCAGGACAAATGCGCCCTGACCGTCGGCACGAACGCCTCCCGCGGCTGGGGCGGCACCCACCACGACCTGGTCGCCGCCACCCGCGACGCCCTCCAGGAGTGCGGCCGGCCGTACGTGATCGAGCAGCCCAACGGCCGCGCCGAGGTCCGCAAGGACGTCTCCCTGTGCGGCGAGATGTTCCAGTTGTCCGTTCTGCGACACCGCAACTTCGAACTCGGCGCCTGGAGCATGCCCCGCCCGGCCCACGTGCCGCACCGCGGCAGGGTCCGCGGCTGGCGCCACGGCCAGTACTTCGACGGCCCCTACGTCGCCGCGTACGGCTCCGGCGGCGGCAAGGCCTCCATCCCGGAGATGCAGCAGGCCATGGGCATCACCTGGACCTCCCGGCGCGAGGAGCTGACCGAGGCCATCCCGCCCGCCTACACCCTCCACCTCGGCCGCCACGCCGCCCTCTCCCTCGACCAGGACCGCTGGGAAGCGGCGTGAGCGAACTCCCCGACCAGGACACCCTGTTCGGCACCACCGCCCCGGAGCCCGTGCCCGGGGCGGTGCCGCACCTGGCCGCCGACACGAGCGGCTACGACGCGGCGGTGGAGGGTGACGGCTACGGCTGGCTCCACCGCCTCCTGCCGCCGCCCGTCCCGCTGACCTGCCCGCGCTGCCGCCGGCCGATGCGGCTGCCCGCCGTGCCGCTGCTGTGGCAGTGCCCCGCCTGCGACACCCGACCGTGAGAGGAGGAACCCGTTGAGCAGCACCGACAAGCCCGCGCAGCCCTCGGGAACCCTGTTCGACCACGCCCCCGACGACCTCGGCCCCGGCCACTGCCCGGCCTGCCGCCAGCCCCGCAACCCGCTGTTCCCCACCGCCGAGCGGACCCACCGCGGGCCCTGGACGGCCCTGTGCGCGCGCTGCTGGTCCCAGCACCACCGGACCGGAAAGCGCCGGGACGAGGCGGCAGCGCCGGAGCAGGGGTCGCTGTGGTGACCTACACCCGCACCCACGCCAGCCGCACCATGACCGTCCACGCCCCCGCCGGTGAGCGGGACTTCGACCGCGCGGCGTTCGAGGCGTTCACCGTCTCGGACCCGGTGCTCGGGCTGGACGTGGAGGGCCGGGCGATCGTCGAGGGCGGCCCCGGCCACTTCGGACCGGACGCGGGCCTGCGCCTGGTCCAGTTCGGCACCATCGACACAGCGTGGGTGCTCAACCCGCTCGTCCCGGCCCAGCGGGAGGCGATCGAACGCACGCTCGCCCACCCGGACCGCAGGTTCACCACCCACACCAACTACGACGTCCTCGCGGTCTGGTCCGCGTTCGGCATCGCGCTGGGCCAGCGCATCGTGGACACCCACCTGCTGTCCAAGCTCGTCCAGCCGGACGAGCGCGCCGGCCACGGCCTCAAGGACCTGTCCCTGCGCTACCTGGACGACGGCCTCGTCCAGGCCCGGCAGGCCCTCTACGAGCGCATGCGCGCTCTGGCCCCGACCGGGCAGCGGGCGGGCAACAACCCGCTGACCTGGGGCTGGAACCACATCCCCGCCACCGACGAGGCCTACACCGTCTACGCTGGCCTCGACGCCGTCTACGTGCGGCGCCTGCTGCCCGTCCTGCTGGCCGCGTGCGCGCCGTTCTCCCACCTGGTGCGCATGGAGCAGTGGCTCGCCGCCCAGTCCACCGGCATCACCGTGCGCGGCCTGCTCCTGGACCGCCCCTACACCGAAGGCCTCCTGGCCGACGTGCAGGGGGAGTTCGAGCAGGCCTCGGCGGCGATCCAGGAGGCGCTGGGGTTCTCCGGGACGAGCCCCAGGTTCGCGCACTGGCTCGACTCCCAGATCACCGGCAGCCCGCTCCCCCGCACCGCCAAGGGGCAGCCGCAGGTCACCGCCGACACCCTCGCCCAGCTCGCCCAGGACCTGGCCGGCGGCGCCGCCTCCATCACGGCGGAGGGCGCCGCGATGCTGGCGGCGCGGCGGGCGATGGCCGCCACCACCAACACCCGCACCAACCTGCGCTCCTTCCTCGCGGCGGCGGACGCCGAGGGGCGGGTGCACCCGCAGATCAACACCCTGCGGGCCCGCACCGGCCGCATGTCCATCACCGCCCCGGCCCTCCAGACCCTCAAGAAGCACGACCCGCGGCTACGGCACTGCTTCCGGGCCGACGACGGCCACGTGCTGGTGGGCTGCGACTTCTCCGCCGTCGAGGTCCGCGTCGCCGCCGCCCTGTCCCGCGACGCCACGCTGATGCGAGTCATCGCCTCCGGCGTCGACATCCACGACGCCACCGCCGAGCTGATGTACGGCCCCGCCTTCACCAAGGAACAGCGCACCGTGGGCAAGCGGGCCACCTTCGGCACCATCTACGGCGGCGGCGCCAAAGCCCTCGCCGCCCAGACCGGCGTCCCGATCTCGGTCGCCCGCCAGGTCATCCAGCGGTGGCAGCGCACCTACCCCGACGTGATCCGCTTCGGCAAGACCATCGCCGAGGCCCCCGTCGTGGTCACCGGCTCCGGCCGGCGCATCCCGCCCGACCCCCAGCGCCCCTACGCCAACAGCAACTACGCCATCCAGTCCACCGCCCGCGACCTGCTCGTCGCCGCCGTCCACGAACTCGCCGTCGACCGCGCCATGGCCGCCAGCCTGTGGCTCTTCGTCCACGACGAGGTCATCGTCCACGTCCCCGAACACGACGCCGAGAAGGTCCGCGACCTGCTCACCGAGGTCATGACCACCCGGTTCCGGGGCGTGCCCATCGCCGCCGAGGCCGAGATCCTCGGCACCCACTGGGGCCGCCTGCCCGAACCCTCCGCCACCGCTCCCGCCGCTGCCTGAGGAGGCCGCCGTGCCCATCGGAGAGACCGTCATCACCGTCACCGGCAACCTGACCGCCGACCCCGAACTGCGCACCACCAGCGAGGGCGTGCCGTGGCTGACGTTCAACGTCGCCTCCAACTCCCGCAACTGGGACAAGACCACCGCCACCTGGGGCGAGGGCCGCACCCTGTTCCTGCGCTGCACCGCCTGGCGCTGGCTCGCCGAGAACGCCGAAAAGACCCTGACCAAGGGCACCCGGGTCGTCGTCACCGGGGCCCTGCGGCAGTTCGACTACACCAGCGCCGACGGTGTCCAGCGCACCGGCTTCGGCATCGACGTCGAGGACGTCGCCGTCTCCCTGCGCTACGCCACCGCCACCGTCCAGCGCACCACCCGCGGCAACGGCGGCCGGCAGCCCGCCGACGACCCGTGGGCCGGCGCCTTGCCCGCCCGGGGCAAGGCCACCCCCTGGCCCGGCACGCCCGCCGCCGACGGCCCGGCCTCCGGCGACAAGCCGCCCTTCTAGCAGCACCAATTCGGGGCCGCCGCACGAGCTTCCCGGCCCGCAGCGGCCCCGCTTCCCGTCCCTCGACAGAACGGAGACCCCAGCATGCACCGACCCGCCCCCGCCGTACAGCACCGCCCGGGACCGTGGTGGGCGCCGGCCCGCGCCCACGCCCTCACCGCCGCCACCCTCTACCGGCTCCCGGTCATCCCCCTCACCCGCTCCAAGCTCCCCGCCATCCCCTCCGCCCACGGCGACGACATCCACAGCCTGTGCACCGGCCAGTGTGGGGCGCTCGGCCACGGAGTCCACGACGCCAGCAGCGACCCCGAACAGGTCAAGGCCCTGTTCGCCGCCGCCCCGTGGGCCGCTGGCTACGGCATCGCCTGCGGCCGGCCCCCGCACCACCTGTTCGGCCTCGACCTCGACCGCAAGAACGGCACCGACGGCGTCGCCAACATCCACGCGCTCGCCGACCGGCACGGCTTCACCCTGCCGACCACCGCCACCATCGCCACCCAGTCCCGCGGCCTCCACCTCTGGCTCACCGCCCCCACCGACACCACCGTGCCCAACACGGCCGGGCTGCTGGCCCGCGGGGTGGACACCCGCGGAACCGGCGGCTACCTCGTCGGCCCCGGCTCCCTCGGCCCCAAGGGCCGCTACACCTTCGCCCCCGGCTCCGGCCCGCACGTCATCGCCCCCGCCCCGAAGGCGCTCCTGCGCCTGCTGACCGCCCCTCAAGGGGCCCAGCGGGACAGCCCCGAAGCGCCCGACCGGCCGATGACGGGCAGCCCCAGGCGGCGCCTGGAGGCCCTCGTCCGGGTCGTGAGCGAGGCCGACCCCGACGGTGGCGAGCGCAACAGCCGCCTCTACTGGGCCGCCCGTACCGCCTTCACCGTCCCCGGCATCGACCCGGACACCGCCGCCGGCGACCTGCTGATCGCCGCCGTCGCCGTCGGCCTGCCCGAGGACGAGGCCCGACGCGTCCTGCGCAACGCCCAGCGGGGCGCCGCCCGAGACCGAGAGGAGAGCGGCAGTTGAGCACGGAGAAGGGCCCTTCCCAGGCCTCCCAGGTCGTCTCGCTCGCCAAGGCCGCCTACGACTTCCTCGTCTCCGAGGACGGCCGCCCCTACGGCGTGCGCCGCAACGGCCCCAACATCGTCCTGCCCCTGCGCGGCAAGGCCGGACTGCGCTCGCAGCTCGCCCGCCGGTTCGTCGAGGCCAACGGCGGCCAGGTCCCCTCCCAGTCCGCCCTGGCCGACGCCATGACCGTCCTGGAGGGCATCGCCGCCAACACCGACCCCGTCCCCGTCCACCTGCGCGTCGCCGGCGACTCCCACCGGGTCGTCGTCGACCTCGGCACCGCCGACGGCCGCTGCGTCACCGTCACCCCCGACGGCTGGACGGTCGACGGCCGCTCCCCGGTGATGTTCCGCCGCTCCGGCGCCATGTCGCCCATGCCCACCCCCGAACCCGGCGAGGACGGCCTCACCGCCCTGCGCGGGCTTTTGAACATGGACGACCGCTCGTTCCACCAGCTCATCGCCTGGCTCGTCGCCGCCTGGATCCCCCACATCCCCCACCCCGTCCTCACCTTCAAGGGCGAGCAGGGCACCGGCAAGTCCAAGACGGCACAGATGGTGATCAACCTGGTCGACCCGTCCGCCGCCACCAAACGCAGCCAGCCCCGCGACGTGAAGACCTGGGCAACCCAGGCGTTCAACTCCTGGGCCCTGTGCCTGGACAACGTGTCCACGATCCCGCCGTGGTTCTCCGACACCCTCTGCAAGGCCGTCACCGGCGACGGCATCGTCGACCGCGCCCTCTACACCGACGACGACGTCGTCGTCCTGACGTTCCGCCGGGTCCTGGCCATGACCACCATCGACGCCGGAGCCCTCGCCGGCGACCTCGCCGAACGCATCATGATGCTCGACCTCCAGCTCATCCCCGAAGACCGCCGCCGCACCGAGGAGGAACTCGACACCGCCTACAACACCGCCCGACCCGCCATCCTCGCCGCCCTCCTCGACCTCCTCGCCAAGGTCCTCAAGGCCCTCCCCGAGGTGAACCTGGCGAAGATGCCCCGCATGGCCGACTTCGCCCGCGTCCTGGCCGCCGTCGACCAGGTCCAGGGATGGGACACCCTCGGCGACTACCTCAAGGCCGCCGAGAACGTCGCGATCGAGGCCCTCGAAGCCGACCCGTTCGCCGCCGCGATCGTCGCCTTCGTCGAGACCCACGGCGCCTTCACCGGCACCATGACCCAGCTCCTCAACCTCCTCCCGCCCCCGGAAACCCCCACCAAGAAGTGGCCCAGCACCGCCCACCACGCCAGCGGACAGCTCCGGCGCTTCGCCCCCGCCCTGCGCGCCACCGGCATCGCCTTCGACGACGGCCGCACCGGCCACAACCGCGACCGGACCATCACCCTCACCCCGTCACCGGAGATGGCCCGCAAAACAGCGTCCGCAGCGTCCGCAACACCCCCTGACCTGCACAGACATGCGGCCGCTGAACCGCACACCAGCGTCCGCACCTCCGTGAATCAGCGTCCGCCCGCGGACGCTGCGGACGCTGATTCGCACCGTGCGGACGCTGACGTGAAATCAGCGTCCGCACAAAACCCCAGCTCAGACCCCCTTGCGGACGCTCAGGACGCTGCGGACGCTGTTTTGCGGCCAATCTCTGGCTACCACCTCCGCTGCGCCGCCTGCGAGCAGCCTGTCGACCCCGCCCTCACCGCCGCCGGACACCTCACACACCCCGAGTGTCCGACCGCCGCCAGCCCCGAAACGGAGTGACCGTGCCCAAACAGGTACCGCCCAAGCCCTCCGGCTCCGTGGCTGAACGCCGGATCCGCCCGCTCCCGGCCGCGTACCTCGAACCCGAGGACATCGCCCGGATCTTCCAGGTGCCGCTGGAGACCGTCTACCAGTGGCGCCGCAAGCACACCGGCCCGCCCGGCTTCCGTGTCGGCCGGCACGTCCGCTACCACCCCGACGCCGTCGCCCAGTGGGCGCAGAACCAGGAAGAGGCCGCCTGACCATGGCCGGACACATCCAGGACCGCTGGTACAAGACCGAACCCGGGACGGACGGCAAGCCCCGCCGCGTCCGCACCGACCGCTACGGCATCGGCCTGCGCTACCGGGCCCGCTACGTCGGTCCGGACGGCACGGAGAAGAGCAAGAGCTTCCCCGATCGCCAGAAGCGCCAGGCGGAGGAATGGCTGGCCCGGATCGAGGCCGACATGTCGCGCGGCCAGTACATCGACCCGAAGGCCGCCCGCACGACCTTCAAGCAGTTCGCGGAGAGGTGGCTGGAGTCGCAGAACACCGACCTCAACACCCGCTCATCCGTGGACGCGCAGATCCGGCGGCACGCGATCCCCTACCTGGGCTCCCGCCCGATGGACTCGTTCCGCCCGTCGCACATCAGGGAGTGGCTGGCCGAGCTGGAGAAGGCGGTCCCGGCCTCCTCCTACCGCCGCGTCATCTTCGGGAACGTCTCCGGCATCTTCACCGCCGCCGTGGAAGACGAACTGCGGACCACGAACCCGTGCCGCTCCCGGGCGGTCACCGCCCCGAGCCGGGCCCCTGGCCGGGTGCGGCCGTGGATGCCTGACCGCGTCGCCGCCGTGCGGGCGGGACTGCCGGAGCGCTACCAGGCGATGAACGACGCAGGCGGTGGCTGCGGGCTGCGACAGGGCGAGATCTTCGGCCTCCCCGTGGACGAGATCGGGTTCGACACGGGGTGGCTCCACGTCGGCTATCAGGTCAAGGACATCGGCGGGCGCCTGGTGTTCGCGCCGCCGAAGCGCGGCAAGGTGCGGGACGTGCCGCTCCCGGAGCGGGTCGGGCACGCCTTTAAGGCCCACATGGAGGCGTTCCCGCCGGTGGAGGTCACGCTGCCGTGGCTGACCCCGGACGGGCCGCCGGTGACGAAGCTGCTGCTGTTCTCCCGGGAGGAGGGCGGCCCCGTCCGGCGGAGCGACTTCAACACGTACGCCTGGAAACCCGCCCTCGTCTCGGCCGGGGTCATCCCGGCGCCCGAGAAGGGCAAGCGGCACCAGGCGTCCCGAGAGGACGGCATGCACGCCCTCCGGCACTTCTACGCCTCCGTCCTGCTGGACGCTGGCGAGAGCGTGAAGGCGCTGAGCGGGTACCTCGGGCACACCGACCCCGGGTTCACGCTCCGGGTCTACACGCACCTGATGCCGAGCAGCGACGGCCGCACCCGCCGGGCCGTGGACAAGCTCTACGAAGCGCTCGGATGGACCACCGATCCGAGCGCTGACGGCCCCCAGACGGCCCCGGGCGAGTGAGAAGCCTCCCGGGTCGGCGACACGA